>CAYONS010000033.1:0-21257 GCA_964405385.1 uncultured Syntrophothermus sp. | reverse complement strand
ATTAAATCCGAAAGGAGTGAGAACCTGGTCATGGGGAGGCCGCCTAACAAGAAGCGGGATAATGTACAAGTATTGTTAGGTTTTTTGAACCAGGTAGCGGTGTACGAGTATGTGGGCAACATTCATCTCCACACAAGCTATTCCGACGGGTCGTGTTCGATAGCCGCCATAGCTCGAGCTGCGGCCCGGGCTGACTTGGATTTTCTTATTGTAACTGATCACCACACCCTGGAAGGCAAGGATGAAGAAGGGTACCGTGAGAATGTCTTGGTTCTCGTGGGGATGGAGATAAACTACCGCTACAACCACTGCCTGGCTTTGAACATTTCTGAACCCGTACCTTCCAATGACCACGACCCCCAGCACGTCATTGATGAAATACGAAAAAGAGGCGGTCTGGGCTTTATTGCCCACCCGGTTGAGAAAGGGTCACCCTTTTACGAAAAAGGTATGACTTATCCCTGGGTGCATTGGGATGCCGTGGGCTTTACCGGGATCGAGATATGGAACCGCTTGAGCCAGTGGAGGGACGGGTTGCAGAAAGTTGGTAAAGCTGTATATCACACGATCGTAAACCCCCACGCCGCTTTGATAGGGCCTTATCCTGAAGTGCTGGCCAGGTGGGACGAACTCTTGCTGCGCCGGGGAAAGGTGGTGGCCATCGGAGGTTCGGACTGTCACGGAGTCTGCCTGCGTTTGGGACCGATCCGGCTGGCTGTTGATGATTATTACCTGGCTTTTCGGAGCGTCAACACTCATATAATAAGTGATCGGCCTTTAGTAGGCAGCGTGGATGCGGATGCACGAGTGATCTATGATTGTCTGCTCAAGGGATGTTGTTTCGTAGCGTACGATTTCTTTGTGCCAGCTCGCGGTTTCGCTTTTTGGGCTCAGGACAGGCACCGAATAGCCGTGATGGGTGAACCGATTATGTTTACACCGGAGCTTAAGCTTTATGCCCGCACACCTGCGCCGGCCCGAGTGTACGTTATAAGGAACGGTACCGTCTGCTGGAAAAGTTACGGGCGGTATCACTCGTTTTCGGATGTGGTACCTGGAATATATCGCCTCGAAGTGTGGCACAAAGTGGGCCGCAAGCTTCGGCCCTGGATCTATTCGAATCCCATTTTCGTTAATACCGAACCGGCATAAAAAATACAGCTGGGAAAAAACGCGAAGCGTGCGCCTCGTATGATGGGCGCACGCTTCATAGTTGATGCGGTTAAGATCCTGGTGGTTCATCCAAGAGTTCGGCCGCTTCTTTTACCGTAAAGTTCGCATGAATGAGATGCCAAGCGGCGTTAAGGAGTTGAGCAGGGCGAGGGCTCTGCCAGATATTTCTGCCCATTACGATACCTTGGGCGCCACCCTGCAAGGCTCCGTAGATCATTTCCAGGGTATCGAGGTCGGTGTCGCACTTAGGACCGCCGGCTATCAAGACGGGAACCGGGCAGCCAGCTGTTACCTTATCGAAGTCTTTTTCTGTGTAGTAAGTTTTAACCATGTCAGCCCCGTGTTCGGCGGCAACCCTAGCTCCCAAAGCTATGAACTGGGCATCATTTTTCTTTTCTCCAACTTCCTTACCTAATCCGATAACCCCTAACAGGGGCATGTTCCAGCGGTGACACTCCTCTGCTGTTCGGGCAAGCCCAATGAGGGTTTCATGTTCGTTTTCGGAACCGACAAAAGCCGAAACTGCAACAGCATCTGCACCCAAAGACAGACCTTCATTGACAGAGGACACCACACCTTCCCGGGTAATGTCGGGACCGGCAATGGTGGCCCCCCCTGATATGCGCAGAATCACACCGGGACTGCCTGCCGGTTCAAAAGCATAGCGAAAGATTCCACCTGTTAAAAGCCAGGCGTCAACCAGGCCGGTGGCATCCAAAGCTTGGATAGTCTTTTTGATGTTGACGATGCCAGGAATTGGTCCCAGAGCATACCCGTGATCTATAGCTATGACCAGGCTCCGTCCTGTGTCTGGCTTGAGAATTCGTCTTAATCTGTATTCTAAACCATTCACTGCATCTCCTCCTCTTCATTTTGGTGATGCGAGGCGGTGGCAAAAAGGACCTATGCTAACAGAACCCCTTTGACCATTTCTAATCTCTTAGCCTTCTCTATGGCTTCCACCATGGAATCCAGGGTAAAACGATGGGTAATGAGCGGAGCAACATCAATTTCGCGTTCTATGATGAGTCTTGCAGCTTGGCGAAAATCTTCCGGAGTCGAAGCGAAACTCCCTGTGATGGTTATTTCCTGATAATGTATCCACCGCGGGTCTAACTGTATGGTGTGACCGGCCGGCGGGCCTCCGAATATGTTGATTACCCCTCCTTTTTTTACCATGGGGAGCGCAGACTGGATAGCTTTGGGGTCTCCGAGCGACGTTATAACAGCTTCTGCTCCATCGCCGTCCGTAAGGTCCTTAACCGCCTGAACTGCGTTCTCGGTTACGGGGTCAAGCACATAATTCGCACCCAACTGCAAAGCCAATTTGCGCCGGTGGGGCAGAGGCTCGATTACGATTGCGTTTACTCCTGTTCGTTTCGCCAAAAGGAGATGGATAAGACCCATGGGACCTGCTCCGCATATCACCACCGTGTCTTCAGGCTTTATTCGGCTTGCTCTAAAGGAGGCCAGCCCGCAGGAAAGGGGTTCTGCCATTGCGGCCAGCTCATAATCTAGAGTGGACGGGATCTTAACGACTCCCCCGATATGGACGATTTGATGGGGAATCCTTACCAATTCGGCGAAACCGCCGTCTATACCGTGGGCCAGTCCGAATTCATGGCGGCACAGGCTATGCCTGTTAGCACGGCAAAAATCACATTGCCCGCAGACGGCGATGGGGTATACGGTAACCGGCTCGCCCGGTGCTATTCCCGATACCTCCTCGCCGACATCATAAACCTCGCCTGCGACTTCATGTCCGAGAATTGCGGGCAGGTGTTGAGGTACACCTTGCCCCAGCAGAGTCTTGACATCGGTTGCGCAAATCCCGGAAGCTTTGACTCTAACGACAATGTCTCCGGGTTCCGGCTGGGGTGAAGGAACTTCTTCAACCCGAAAATCGTTGATTCCGTGAACTACAAACGCTTTCATGTGCTCATTCCTTTCTCGAGATTAAGAAGACCTGGTTTCTCGCCACTTTTCGACCTGGGCGAGAAGAGCGCGTACCTTTTCTGGGTCTTTACGTCCCACCGTCGACTCAACTCCAGAACAGAGGTCGATACCTGCTGGACGCACGGTGTCCAAAGCTTGCCACACATTGTCCGGGTTCAGACCTCCTGCCAGGTAAACGGGAAGAGTGATTTGTTGCACCAGCTTTCGGACTATTGTCCAGTCAGAAGTCTGGCCCGTTCCTCCATACCTGAGCTGTCCGGAAACGAAAGCCACCGTGTCGAAAACAACCACATCGAGCCCGTTAGCCGCAAGTTGTTGCAGAGAAGCTGCCAAGGTAGAAAGACCTGACAAATGCGCTGATGAATTCTTGCTTCCCGCGGCCGGCAGGTGCAGGGACTGCCACAGAGAAAGATATGGAAAATCATTTTTCAAGCGGATGAGGTCATCTGGTCCTGCTGGGTTCAAAAACTGCAAGGCAAAAGGGCGGCAGGAACGCAGAAGGTCATAAAGTTCTGCCCAGTTTGGCTCATAGACTAAAACCACTCCCGGAATGGGCGGATCGCTCAATAATCGCTCTGCTTGGTCTCGTGTCTGAGAACGCGGAGAAAAAGGCACTTCGAAAATAACTCCGAATAAATCGGCTCCAGCACCCGCTACCATGTCCCTGTCGAAAACCGATGTAATCCCACAAATTTTAACCTTGCAGCCATCCTTCATCTTGGTAATTCCTTTCCACCGAGTTTTCGATTATTCTAGCTCCCAAGTTGTCGACTTCGGTTTCGATGATGCGGCTCTTAGGAAATTCGTGATCTCGTAGGTACTTAATAATTCGGTTGTAAACCAGGGGCTCTCGAGTCAGGGCAAAGGTAGTGGGCCCGACTGAGCTCATTCCAACCACTTCAGCCCCCATGTCCCGGAAAAGCCCTATATAGTGGAAAATATTAGCCCCGCACAATCCATGCTGTTCGCACTCTGCCCGTTTCGATCCGGTGAAAGTCAAATCAAGGATAGCATCACCAATGGCCTTCAAGTCGCCTTTGACCATGGCTGGCAAGAGGTCTAAGAGGATGAGATGGGCCTTGGTGTTACACTGACGGGCGTCCAAGTACCTGGCTCTTCTAAGCAACAGGCCTACTTCGGCCTCGGCGGCCGTGTCTTTGCCCGTATACTCGTCTTTTAAGGTGGGGACATCGGGGATAACTACGATGGCTTTGGTATCGGGCAGCGGGATGCGGTAAATCAATTCGGCGTCATCGGATCCGACTACCATTCCCCCGTGTACACCTGCCATAGCTCCGATACCAGTTTCAAAGTTGCGAATCAGGTAAGCATGGCCTGTGGGGCTTTCTTCGCAGGCATTATACACCATGACCCGTCTCAATTCCCGGTTGTTGAAGGGCCTTCCCAGAGCTTCGTTAATGGCGATACAGGCGGCGCACATGGTCCCGGAAGATGAACCAAGCCCTACGTGGCGCCGTTTATGGTCGAAAAGTTCAATTTCAAAACCCCAGGATATTCCAGGATTTCCTTAAAGACATGGGCAAAATGCCTGACGATGAGAGGTCGTTCCCCGTTTACTGTGATTTCCGGTCGGGCAACAGTGCGTACCTTTGCTCGGAAATAAATGCCCAGAGCTAGACCTATACCGCCCCCTCCGGGCCGGTAGGGATTGAAACGATTCATGTCCAAAACCGATATGTGGAGACGGGCAGGTACTCTAACCTCGACTTCTCTTTCGACCACTCGGGTAACGCTGCGGGGTGCCACGCCGAAGGTTTCGGGGAAATTGATAAAGTTTTTGTCTCCGGGAACAAATTCTTCTAGAACCGAGGTGAGGTGATCGAAAGGACCACCGATAGTGGTTATTTCAATTCTCTGTCTCTGGGGCTGGCGTGCCAAGCTCTGTATTTGCATTTTATACTCCTTCCTTCCTACCGTGGTACGGTGTTATGTTTATAAATATTCTTGCGAGTTCTCATACTTGCCGGAACACTCCGCACCTCCCTTCGGTCCCTGAAAGAGGAGGTGCCCAACAAAAAACACCCCGGCAGGAGGGCAAAAGGGCTCTTGCCAACACACAAGCTTAGTGATCATCAACGCCAGCATCTTCCGCAACTACCGTCCTACCGTCCTCAGGGACTACTTGATTTTTTCGGCTGTGCCTTCCAAGCCTTTTGGTCAGCACCTACTGTACTTCTTCAAACAATTATATCCTGCTAAGTATTACCACTGCAAGATGGTCTTCGGCAATCGAGGGGTCAGGGCAGGGGCATAAAGAAAAATGCGGGGATATAATAGCAAAATGGTCCTAGGATAGTAGGGTCGGTTCTGTAAAACCCGTATTTTGGGCTTTTTCTTGCATCTAGCCCAAATAAAAAATTTTTTGTGCAAGCGTTCACAAAGCAGGAAGCAGGGCTTCGTGCTAGAATAAGTGGTGTAAGGTGGAGAAAAGTGGAGCATGTTCCCTATAATCAAACGAGATGGAGCAGAACATATGTTCTTGGGTGAATATCAGCATTTTTTGGACGCAAAAGGACGAATGACTGTACCGGCCAAATTTCGAGAAGGATTGGGCGACAGCTTTGTTGCCACCAAAGGGCTGGACAATTGCTTGTTTCTATATCCTTGGGCTGAATGGAGGAATTTGGAACAGAAGCTGAAAAGCCTCCCTTTCACCCGCAAGGATGTTAGGGCTTTTGTCCGTTTTTTCTTTTCTGGGGCTGCGGAATGTGAAGTGGACAAGCAAGGAAGGACGGTATTGCCGGTACCGCTGAGGGAATATGCTCGCATTGAGAAAGAAGTCGTCATCGTGGGCGTGGGAACCCGGGTCGAGGTTTGGTCGCGGGAGCTGTGGGAAGAATATCTCCAGGCGGCAGGCAATTCGTACGTTGAAATCGCCGAGAAGCTTGATGAGCTGGGCTTCTAAGGAAAGGATGAAATTTCATGCACGTTCCGGTGCTCCTGGAGGAAGCTGTGTCTAGACTCGTCGTTGACCCAGACGGGGTTTACGTGGATTGTACGGTCGGTGCTGGTGGACACCTGAGTTATCTCGCGAAGAGGCTTAGCGAAAAAGCTACTGTTGTAGGCATCGATAAAGATGCCCGGGTCTTAGAAAAAGCGAGAAAGAATCTGTCTGAAATTCCTTTAAAGGTCGTTCTAATTCACAGTGATTTCAGACATCTGAGAGCAGTGTTAAGGGCCACAGGAATAAACGAGGTTCACGGAATTCTTTTGGATCTAGGGGTTTCTTCGTTTCAACTCGATGAGGCTGCTCGAGGATTTAGCTATCAGGAGGAAGGGCCCCTGGATATGCGAATGGATACCGAACAGCAATTGTCGGCTTGGCATCTGGTTAACGAATGGCCTGAAGAACACTTAGTCAGAATCATATGGGAGTTAGGAGAAGAGCGTTATGCTCGACGTATTGCTCGCCAGATAATCAAAGAAAGGGAAATCAAGCCCATAAATACTACCTCAGAGTTAGTCAAGATAATCAAGAAGGCGGTCCCCGGCAAGGCCAAGAAAGATAAACACCCGGCTCGCCGTACGTTTCAAGCCCTACGTATAGCTGTAAATGACGAACTGGGGGCTCTCAACGAGGTCTTACCCCAAGCGGTGGAGGTTTTGGTCAGAGGAGGAAGGATAGCGGTTATTACGTTTCATTCTTTGGAAGACAGGATAGTTAAGAATTTCTTTAAGCGAGAATCATCGGGCTGTCTCTGCCCCGCTGACCAACCCGTTTGCACCTGTAACCACCAACCCTGTTTAAAGATATTGACCAAAAGACCGGTAACACCTGCTGAATCCGAGTTGGCGGCCAATCCTCGTAGCCGCAGCGCTAAACTGAGGGTTGCCGAAAAGATATGAAACTTCAAGAATCCCAGTGCGAATGGAGGTTGAATAAATTGCTGCAGCCCGGTCATATAATGGTGCAGGGATATCCGGCAACCCGTAGCGGGCCTGCCGTAACCAAGGTCAGGAAGGTAACCAGGAGAAGAAACCTGCGAAGCGTAAGCTTGGTATCGGTAATGCTGATTCTGTTCGGCTTGAGCTTGTTATCGGTGTTTCTCCGGTGTCAGATAGCGGTCACGGGGTATAAAATAGTTCACCTGAAACAAGAAGTGGCCGACTTGGACAAAGAGACTAAGAGATTAGAGTTAAGAATTGCCGAGCTGAGTTCGCCTGCGCGGGTAGAGACTGTGGCAGTTACGCGGCTTGGGATGTGCAAACCGGATAAAATCCAGACGATAGCCTTCAAAGAAGAAGCGTCGTCAGTTGCAAGCGCAGCCAGCCGGATCGAGGATGCACAGGGACTTAGTGAGAAACAGGAGAAACCCATGGAAAAGCTGTATCGAGTAATTGTTCGCCTGGGTTCTACTGCCAGCAAGAGTACTTTAGGGATGATGGACTGAGGCACTAGTATGGAAAGTAAGCTGCTGACACAGCCATATTTTAGGCGTTGACTGGAGGATGGAGTTCATGCAGACTACCAGCCTCACTATCAGGAAGCGTATAGTCACGCTTTTTTTATTCTTCATATTAGGGTTTTCCGTACTGATTGGAAGAGTGTTTTGGGTGCAGGTTGTCAGGGGGGCTGAACTCTCAGAGAAGGCCCTGGAGAACCGTATGCGCGATGTTCCGGTGAAAGCAAAAAGAGGCGCGATCTACGACCGAAACGGACGAGAACTGGCGGTGTCCGTTAGTGCTGATTCGGTATACGCTAACCCGGCTGAAGTGCGGAAATCCGGGAAAGCCAGGGAGATAGCCCATACTTTATCAGAGATACTAGGCATGGAAGAAGAGACTGTTTACCAGCGGATAACCAAGGTTTCGGGTTTTGAATGGATAAAGCGTCAAGTAGATTTTAGCACGTCGGCTAAAATAAAGAAATTGGATCTGCCAGGTATAGGTCTGGTCGAAGAAAGCCGGCGTTTTTATCCCAAGAAAAATTTGGCATGCCATGTCTTGGGCATTTGCAGTATCGACAACATCGGACTAGAGGGCATAGATAGGCAGTATGACGAGCTGATCGGCGGGATGCCGGGAAGGATAGTCATTGAGCATGATGCTGTGGGGCGGGAGATACCGGAAGCGACACATAGGTACATTCCTCCCACGGACGGCAGCAGCGTGGTCCTGACTATAGACGAAACTATTCAGTACATAGTGGAACGGGAATTGGATAGGGTTTGGGAAGCAAGAAAGCCGAAAGGAGCCATAGCCATAGTTATGGATCCCAAGACCGGAGAAGTGCTGGCCATGGCCAACCGTCCTTCTTTCGATCCCAACGATTACAGGCAGTATCCCGAGGCGAACCGGCGCAATCTGGCTATATGGTATGCTTACGAACCTGGTTCAACTATGAAGATAGTAACGGCAGCAGCCGGGCTGGAAGAAGGGGTGGTGCGGCCTAATAGCCGATTTTTCTGCCCAGGAGCAATCAAGGTGGGCAAAGAATCGATATCATGTTCCCAGGGACGCGCCCACGGAGCTCAGACCTTCGTTGAAGTTGTGGAACATTCCTGCAATGTTGGGTTTGTAAGTCTGGGACTGGAGTTGGGGCTCGATAGGTACTACCAGTACTTAAATGCGTTTGGGTTCGGCCAAAAAACGGGGATTGACCTTCCCGGAGAAGCCAAGGGTATTTTGGTTCCGCGAAGCCGGGCCAAGCACATCGACTTGGCCACTATGGCCATGGGGCAGGCCAACGCCGTGACAGCGATGCAGTTGTTGGCAGCTGTTTGTACGGTGGCCAACGACGGGGTCATGATGAAACCGCACTTACTGAAGGAAGTGTTGAGCAGCGACGGAAAAGTGGTAAAAAAAGTAAAGCCGGAACCGGTGAGGCAGGTTGTATCCAAAGCGACGGCGCGAGAACTAGCCTCAATATTGGAGGGGGTCGTAAAAAACGGAACGGGACAAAACGCCTACTTAGAAGGGTACCGGGTGGCCGGCAAGACAGGAACAGCTCAAAAGATATCTCCGTCGGGAGGTTACCTTGCGAATGAGTACGTAGCCTCGTTTGTAGGTTTTGCCCCTGCTAATGATCCCAGGCTGGCTTGCATAGTTGTAATCGACGCTCCACAGGGTTATCCTTATTATGGCGGTACGGTGGCGGCTCCCGTTTTCAGGGAGATCATGCGCGATTCATTGCGCTATCTCGACGTGCCTTTGCAGGGTGTTTCTGAGACTGAACAACAGGCACAGGAGATGGTTTCCGTACCCGACGTGGTGAATCTGACTCTGAGCGATGCCTTGAGCATTATCAAGCGGCAGGGGCTCGAAGTACAGGTGGAAGGCTCAGGGGATTTGGTGTGGAGTCAAGCTCCGCGGGCATATTCTAAAGTCAAGAGGGGTACCAAGGTAATTGTTTATTTGTCGCAAGGAAGGGCGAAGTCAGGAGAAGAAGATATTACCGTTCCTGACCTTGAGGGAAAATCAATGCGGGAAGTTGCCAGAATACTTGGCAATCTAGGTCTGCACATGGAACCGAAAGGTCACGGATTGGCAGTAAAACAGGATCCGATACCAGGAACACTAGTTAAGTCAGGATCGGTCGTAATGGTGGAATTTGCCCCCGCCCCCTAAAGTGGCGGGCTACAGTGTCAAGGTTCACAAATCCGGGGGTCAAGAATAATTAGGAGGGGAATATGGCGATTTTGGAGAGCCTTCTTAACGGGCTTGAGGTTACAGAGGTTTCAGGTGATTTAGGGAAAGAGATTAGAGGGGTTCAATATGATTCACGCCAAGTTGAACCTGGGCACCTTTTTGTTTGTATCCCGGGAGCCAAGGCGGACGGACATGATTTTATCCCTCAGGCATTAACAGCGGGGGCTGTGGCTCTGGTTGTGGAAAAACCGGTTGAAGCACCCCAAGGAGTAAGTACGGTAAAAGTTCGAGATGCCAGAAAAGCTCTGCCTGTCATCGCCTCCAATTTTTATGGAGCACCTTCGAAGCGTCTCAGGGTAATCGGGGTGACCGGCACTAACGGCAAAACGACTACTACCCATTTGATAGCATCGGTACTAGAAGAGGCCGGGAATCAAGTGGGCCTTTTGGGCACCCTTTATGCCCGCTGGAAAGGAAGGCAAGAGATCATGGCCCACACCACCCCGGAATCGGTGGACATAGAACGGTTCTTGAGCAAAGTGGTTAACGAGGGCGGGGAATACGTGGTGATGGAAGTTTCGTCGCATGCCCTGGATCTCGGGAGGGTGGACTGTCTGGACTTCGATGTAGCTGTGTTGACTAATCTTACTCAGGACCATCTCGATTATCACGTTACCATGGATAACTACAGGCAGGCCAAAATAAAACTTTTTCAAAAGCTCAAAAAAAAGGGCAACGGGTTTGCAGTTATCAATGCAGACGACCCGTCGCATCCCATGTTCGTGGATGCAGGTCCAGATCAAGTTGTAACTTACGGGATTACGAATCAAGCACAGGTCAAAGCGACCTCGGTTCGAGTGGGTACAGAGGGATCCACTTTTATTCTGGAATGGACCCAAGGGAGTATTCCCTTAAATTTGAGCCTGTCTGGAAGGTTTAATGTTTACAATGCTTTGGCAGCTGCTGCCTTTGCTTTGGAAGAAGGGCTTGATCCGGAGACGATAAGAAAGGGATTGGAAAAAGTGTCGGGGATTCCGGGAAGGTTCGAGGCGGTAAAGTGCGGACAGGATTATGCGGTCATAGTTGATTATGCACATACCCCTGACGGACTCGAGAATATTCTGAATACGGCTCGCGAGATAGCGAAGAAACGGATTATAACAGTTTTCGGCTGTGGGGGCGACCGAGACCGCAGCAAACGTCCGCTTATGGGGAGAATAGCTGCAAAGTACAGCGACTTTTGCATAATAACCTCGGATAATCCCAGGAGTGAAGACCCTTTGGCTATAATTGGGGACATAGTTGCGGGGATCGACGGGGTTTACGCCCATAAGTATGCGGTAACACCTGACCGCAGAGCGGCCATAGGTCAGGCCATTAACATGGCACAAACCGGAGACATGGTTATCATAGCCGGAAAAGGGCATGAGACCTATCAGTTGATAAAAGACCAAGTGTTGCCGTTTGATGACCGCGAGGTTGCGAGGGATTTTATAAAGGAGCGTCTTTCTCGTGAAGGTTAAGCTGTTAGAGGTCGCGCAGGCGGTGCAAGGGAATATCGTTCAAGGAAGGCCGGATGTAGAGATTACGTCCGTAAGCATCGATTCCCGCAGTTCGGGGCAAGGTAGTCTCTTTTTTGCCTTAAAGGGGGATAGGCATGACGGGCATGATTTTGTTCCGCAAGCTTTGGCGAACGGGGCGGTCGCT
The DNA here is from genome assembly GCA_964405385.1 of uncultured Syntrophothermus sp. Lineage (GTDB taxonomy): Bacteria > Bacillota > Syntrophomonadia > Syntrophomonadales > Syntrophothermaceae > Syntrophothermus. The sequence continues at coordinate 9,812 of CAYONS010000033.1, read as the reverse complement.
GCCGTTGTCAGCCGTCCGGTAAGTCTTCCCCAAGGCCTAGTAAACAAGGGCCTGATAAGGGTTGACGACGTTAGGAAGGGATTGCAGATGCTCGCCCGTTGGCATCGGCGCAAGTTCAAGCTGCATGTGGTTGGGATTACTGGGAGCGTCGGCAAGACGACAACCAAGGATCTAACAGCTAATTTCTTGGAATCTAAGTTCGCAACTCTTAAAACGGAGGGCAATTTCAACAACGAAATCGGGGTCCCCCTTACTTTGTTGCGACTGGATGAAAGTCACCAAGCTTGTGTAGTAGAGATGGCTATGCGAAATCTAGGTGAGATCGAGGAGCTTGCTTTTCTCGCTCTACCCACGTGTGGTATCATAATTAACGTTGAGCCGGTGCATTTGGAAAATCTCGGGAGCCTCGAGAAGATAGCTGAAGCTAAATGCGAGTTGCTTAAGTGCATTCAGGAGCAGGGATTCGTTGCCATCAACGGTGACAATCCTTGGCTGATTCAGAAGGCCGATATGTACCCGGTTAAAAAGATTCGGTTTGGGCGGGGGCCGAACTGCGATGACCGGATATTGGAGGTCGAATCGTTTCCCGATAAAACTAGGATAAGAGCCGGCATCAGCGGCAGAGTTGCTGATTTTTGGCTGCCTTTTTTGGCTCCTCATCTTGCTTATAATCTGGTGGCAGCGGCAGGGATAGCCTTTCGTCTAGGGGTGGACATTGAGGACATCCAGGCAAAAGCTCAGTCTTTTGTTCCTTCCAGTCGCAGGTTAAACATCAAGCCGGGATGCCGGGGTATCACTGTTATCGACGACTGTTACAATGCCAATCCGGTTTCAATGAAGGCGGCCTTAGAGGTATTGTCAGGCCTGGGTGCTGGTCGCTGCCGAGTAGCCGTACTCGGTGACATGTACGAATTGGGCAGTTACGAGGCAGAAGGGCACCGGGAAGTTGGGTACAAAGTAGCTGAGCTCGGTATAGAATACTTGGTAACTGTCGGTGAGTTGGCACGGCTCATTGGGGAAGCGGCAAAAGAAGCGGGTATGAAAGAGGAAAGGACACTTCACTTTCCCGAAAAAGGACCGGCAGCTGCCTATTTGAAGGGAAATCTTCCGGCAGGAGCCGTGGTATTGGTGAAGGCTTCTCGGGGGATGCGTCTCGAGGAAATAGTGAGAGAGCTGGAGATTTGAGCTGCTTCAAACGACTGATGTAAGGTGGAGGTATCGTCGGTGCATGGGATTGTGGCAGATACCCTGAAAGCTGCCGGGGCATCGATCGCTATCTGTTTAGTGGTAGGGCCTTTAATGATTCCGCTTTTGCGAAGGTTGAGAGCCGGACAAAACGTCAGAGATGACGGACCAAAACGACACTTGGCTAAAGCTGGAACCCCCACCATGGGTGGGATCATGATAATCACGGCGATTTTGTTTGCTTCTCTTGTTCTGGCAGGGGACAGCTTCGAAGTAGTGGCGTGTGTGCTGGTTACCGTTGCCTTTGGAGCAGTTGGCTTTTGGGACGATTATATCAAAGTAGTATTGAGGAGGTCTCTCGGCCTAAGGGCCCGGGAAAAACTGGGATTACAAATACTGATTAGCCTGGTTTTCGGATTCATACTGGTTTCGGTCTTAGAGAGAGGAACGGATGTAACGGTTCCCTTTACTGGCTTTAGCCTGGAATTGGGACCTTTTTACGTTGTGTTTTTGATGCTGGTACTTATAAGCACTGCCAATGCGGTAAACCTTACAGACGGACTTGATGGGTTAGCAGCTGGAGTGACCTTTTTTGTGGCTTTGGGCTATGTAATCATAAGCATTGCGACCAGACACTTTAGTCTAGCTATATTTTCCGGAGCACTGGCGGGAGCTTGTTTAGGCTTTTTGGTTTTCAATCACTACCCGGCCCGCGTTTTTATGGGGGACACTGGTTCAATGGCTCTAGGCGGAGCGGTTGCCGCTTTGGCTGCTGTTACTAAGTCTGAGCTCGCTCTTATACTATTGGGAGGAATTTACGTTCTGGAAGCCTTAAGTGTAATAATTCAGGTCATCTCTTTCCAGTTGACGGGGAGGCGTGTTTTTTTGATGGCTCCTTTGCATCACCACTTCGAGCTTAAGGGCTGGTCGGAGGTAAGGGTGGTTTTGGTCTTTTGGATGATATCGCTTGGCTTTGTCTTGCTGGGTTTACTGGGTTTCACCAGTCTGGGGTAGAGGTGATTTTCAGAAGATGGACGTTACTGGTAAACGGTTTCTTGTTATAGGTTTGGCCAAGAGCGGGGTGGCTTGTGTCAGGACTCTAGTGCGAAGAGGCGGAGAGGTCACCGTTTATGACCAAAAGAAAGAAGATGATCTGCTGCCAGCATTGGAAGAGCTGAGGGGATTTAGGGTAAGGAAGATATTGGGAGAAGATATCAAGGTAGAACCTCAAGACTTCGACCTGGCAGTGGTCAGTCCTGGTGTGCCTTTGGAAGCGGAAGCGGTTCTTCGGGTTAGAAGAGCGCATATTCCCGTCATCGGGGAGATTGAACTGGCCTACCGCTTGAAAAAGAACGGAGTGGAGATAGTAGCAATAACCGGGACTAACGGCAAGACGACCACTACTGCCCTCGTGGCCGAGATACTACGCCGAAGCGGTATCAACGCCGTCGCTTGTGGCAACATAGGAGTTCCGTTGGTATCGGTTGTAGATGAAATGGATCAAGGCGTCGTGTCGGTTGAAGTCTCGAGCTTTCAACTGGAGACAATTAAGGATTTTCATCCCCGGGTGGCGGCTATTCTCAACATAACTCCGGATCACCTCGATCGTCACGGCACCATGGAACAGTACGTAGGAGCCAAGGCAATGATATTAACTAACCAGGCTGCCGACGATTTTGCGGTACTCAACTACGAGGATGACAGTGTGAGGAGTTTAGCAGGCAAAGCCAACTCGCAGGTGGTGTTTTTCTCTACAGTTAGAAGATTGTCTAAAGGGATTTATGTGGAGGACGGAAAAATAAAGGCGAGCTTTGGTGATGGCGAGGTCTTTGTATGTGAAAGGGGACATGTAGCATTACGGGGGAACCACAATCTCGAGAATGTGTTGTGTGCTGTTGGCATAGCGTTGGTTCTTGGCATTGAAGTCGAAACCATTGCCGCTACTCTTCGCAGTTTTAAAGGGGTTCGCCATCGCCTCGAAGAAGTTAGACGAGTGAACGGAGTACTTTATGTCAACGACTCGAAGGGCACCAACCCGGATTCGACTATTAAGGCCCTGCAGTCGTTTGAGGAACCAGTCATCCTTATTGCCGGCGGAAAGAATAAAGGAGCAGACTTTACTGATTTGGCAAGAGTGATACGAGATAAAGTGAGGCACCTGGTTCTGGTAGGTCAAGCTGCCCCCGAGATCAGGGAAAAAGTAATGGAACAAGGTTTCCGGCATATAGATATTGCGAAAGACTTCGAACATGCGGTTTACAGGGCCAAGGAATTGGCTAGACCAGGGGACGTTGTGTTGCTGTCTCCAGCTTGCGCCAGTTGGGACATGTTCAGGAATTTTGAAGAAAGGGGCGACTTGTTTTGCCGCTTAGTCAATTCGCTTAGGGAGGAGTGAGGATGAGGCGTAAGCAAGGGCCGCCGGACTTCGTCCTTTTCGTAGCTACGTTGATGCTGATAGCTATAGGGCTTATAATGGTTTTCAGCTCCAGTTCTGTAACAGCCAGTGTGCGATATCAGGATCCCTATTATTTTTTTAAGCGACAGGTTTTGTGGGTTGCGATAGCCCTGCCGATCATGTGGGTAGTCTCTAAGGTAAACTACTCACGGCTGAAGGATATAGCTTTCCCCGCCCTAATAATTGCGCTGGTTTGTCTGGTACTGGTTTTATTTACTCCTGAAGTCAAAGGTTCTACCCGCTGGTTGGGAATTGGAATACTCAGGTTCAGTCCTTCCGAGATGGCAAAGGTGTGCTTGGTACTATTTTTGGCATCGAGTCTGAGCCAAAATACCGAACGTTTGGCTTCATTAACTAAAGGAATCTTGCCCTATGTGTTCTTTATAGGCGTTGTCTGCTTGTTGGTGATGATGCAGCCAGATTTGGGAACTACTTTCATAATAGGGGTTACCGCTCTGACCATGCTGGCCATAGCCGGGGCCCGTGTGATGCACATGAGTCTTTTGGGGATGGTAGGGGCAGTTCTGGTGTCTTGGGCCATTATTTGTGAGCGTTATCGTCTCCAACGGTTCTTGGCATTTCTCAATCCTTGGAAAGATCCCAGCGGCTCAGGTTTTCAGACCATCCAATCTTTGTACGCGTTAGGATCTGGCGGTTTGTTCGGAATGGGACTCGGGCGCAGCCGCCAGAAATTCTTTTATCTGCCGGAGCAGCATACCGACTTTATTTTCGCCATTCTCGGAGAAGAATTAGGCTTTCTCGGTACCAGTTTGGTTTTGCTGTTGTTTCTCTTGCTGGCATGGAGAGGCTTTAGGATTGCCCTGAACGCTCCGGACAATTTTAGTGCACTACTGGCAGCCGGCATAACGACCATGATAGTGCTTCAGGCGGCGGTAAATATAGGAGTGGTCTCCGGAGTTCTGCCGGTTACGGGGATACCCTTGCCTTTTATAAGCTATGGGGGGTCATCCTTGCTGTTTATTCTCATAGGAGTGGGACTTTTGCTGAACATCTCCAGATATGCCGGCAACCGTTGAGTGAGGTGAGGAAAATGAAAATGGTAATAACAGGAGGGGGAACCGGAGGACACCTGTACCCGGCGCTGGCCATCGCCAGGGGGGTGAAGGCTAGGGTTCCCTCTATTGATGTTATCTTTATTGGAACCGTTAAGGGTTTGGAAAGCAAGATCATACCCCACAGCGAATTTCGGTTGCATACCATAGACATCGAGGGCTTAAATCGAAGTTCGATGTTGAAGGCCACTCGCTCCCTACTGAAGGTTCCCCAGGGTTTGTGGCAAGCGAGGAGAATTCTGGCGGAATTCAAACCTGACGTAGTGGTAGGTACCGGTGGATACGTTTCCTATCCCGTGGTGATGGCAGCCAGTATCATGGGAATAAAGACGATTATACACGAGCAAAATGCTTACCCAGGTTTGGCTAATAGGTTGCTAGCAAGAAGGGCAGACTGGGTTCTTGTGAGCTTTGAAGAAGCTAGGCACCACCTTAAGGCCAAGAATTTGGCGGTAACAGGATTACCGGTCCGCCAGGAGATTGCCGAGACTACTAAGGATCAGGGGCTTGAGCGTTTCCGTTTTTCCTCTTCGGTTTTTACTTTGCTTGCTTTTGGCGGCAGTCTGGGAGCGGCGAGCATAAATCGGGCCATGTTACAGGTGTTAGAAAGATATATAAAGGAAACAATACAAATTATATGGATAACTGGAGAAAAAGGGTATCAGAATATAAAAGATAAAATACCCCCTCTTATGTCTCGAAGCAGCGGCTTAAAACTAGAGGTTCTCCCTTACCTGCAGGAAATGGAGTATGCTTTGGCAGCAGCTGATTTGGCGATTTGCCGCGCGGGGGCTGCGACTCTGTCCGAATTGGCTGTGGTAGGCTTGCCGGCAATATTGGTGCCGTATCCGTACTCTGCGGAGAACCATCAAGAAAAGAATGCTAGAAGTCTTGCAGCAAAAGGTGCGGCAGAGGTGATAGTCGACGAGTTTTTAGATCCAGATGTGCTGTTCAAAAAGATAGAAGAACTGAGAAAGAATCCGATAAAATTAAAACAAATGGCTGCCAGTATGAAGGCTCAGGGGAAACCGGATGCCTTGAGCCAAATAGTCGACATAATTGTCAGTTGCTTGCCTTGAACAGTCCTTGCGATTTCACGGGGGACAAGCTCACTGTAACCATTTCTATTAGGTTAGCATACTATACATTGAAAATTTGACAGCACCTGTTAATTTTTAGTCGAAGGGGATGGAACGAAGTGACTGTCGCGGGTAAACGTATTCATTTGGTGGGGATAGGCGGGGCAGGGATGAGCGGCATTGCCTTGGTTCTACAGGGAATGGGTGCGGTGGTATCCGGATCAGATCTTCGCCCGAGCGAGGTTACAAGGATCCTGGAGGAGAAGGGCATTAAAGTTTTTCCGGGTCACGCTGAGTCGTTCCTCGCTCCCCAGACTGACCTAGTAGTTGTATCTTCTGCTGTGCCCCATGATAACCCCGAGATTCAAGCAGCACAAAGGCGAGGGATTCGCGTCATAAAAAGGGGCGAAATGTTGGCATGGCTCTCGAACAGCTACCGGGGTATAGCTGTTGCCGGAGCCCACGGAAAAACCACGACAACTTCAATGATATCGCTCGTGCTGGAAGAGAACGGACTGGATCCTACTTTTATCATTGGGGGGCAAATGCAGCGAACCCTGGTTAACGCCAAATTAGGGCACGGAGAGTTTTTCGTGGCTGAGGCTGACGAGAGTGACGCTTCGTTTCTCCTGCTTCATCCGTATGTGGGGGTGGTTACCAACGTCGAGGACGACCACTTGGACTATTACCGGTCGGTGGAGAACATCAGGGCTGCTTTCCGCCAGTTCATAGACCAAATTATGCCTGACGGGTTTGCGGTGCTCTTTGCCGGGGATAGGTTTTTGGCAGACCTGAAAGGGCAAACCTCAACCCGTCTTGTTTTTTATGGATTTGATGAGAGTTGCGATTACTACTGCTGCAATATCCGAGCCCGCGGCACTGGTTCGGAATTTGAGGCCTATAAACAAGGGCGATCGTTAGGCGAGGTCTTTCTGAAAGTACCGGGTGTTCACAACGTCTTGAATGCTATGGCCGCCATTGCGGTAGGACTTGAAATCGGAATAGAGTTCAAAGGGATAGTTAAGGCCTTAGGTGAATTTGCAGGGGCGAAAAGACGTTTTGAGGTTGTAGGAAAGCTGAACGGGATAACGGTAATTGATGATTATGCACATCACCCCACGGAGATCAGGGCCACTATTAATGCAGCACGTCAATTTCACAAGAACCGCCTCATTGTTATCTTTCAACCTCATCGGTATACTCGGACCCAATTGCTGGGACACCAGTTTGGGCCAGCTTTTCGGGGGTCGGATATGGTTATTATTACTGACGTTTACAGCGCGGGCGAGCCGCCGATTCCCGGAGTAACCGGCGAGCTCATATATAGGTCGGCGCTTGCCGAGGGGTGTAATGCGGTTTACATCCCGGCCAAAGATGAGGTGGTAGACTACATCGCCAAGCGGTTGAAGTGTGATGATCTGGTGATTACCATGGGTGCGGGAGATATTTGGCAGACCGGAGTTAAGCTGGTGCAGGAACTAAATCAATTGATCCCGCAAGCATGAGCTTAGCGGAGGTGCAGGCTGTTGACCAGGATTGTGGTCAAGGGAGGGAAGAGTTTAAAAGGGGCCGTAAGTATAAGCGGTTCGAAAAACTCTACTTTACCAATAATGGCGGCTTGTTTACTGACCGATCAAGAATGTGTTCTTCATAGAGTACCGTGCCTTGAAGATATTCGGGTGATGGAAGAGGTTCTTAAGAAACTCGGTGCCAAAGTAAAACGAGAGAACGACAGTTTGATTATTGATCCGAGTTCCGTAGATTCGTGGGAGCTACCTGAAGAATTGACTCGCAGGATGCGGGCTTCTAACCTGGTAATGGGGGCCTTGCTGGGAAGGTTTCGAAAAGCAAAGATATCCTATCCTGGCGGATGTGCCATCGGAAGCCGTCCTATGGATTTACACATAAAAGGTTTCAGAATGTTGGGATGCGAGGTAACAGAAGACAGAGGTTACGTAGAGGCTGGGGCTTCCCGGTTACAAGGACAGGAGATTCTCTTAGATTTCCCGAGTGTTGGAGCGACGGAAAATATCATGATGGCTGCGGTTCAGGCGGAAGGGGTTACCATCATTCGCAACGCAGCTCGAGAGCCAGAGATAGTGGACTTACAAAATTTCTTGAACCGCATGGGGGCCAAGATACGGGGAGCCGGGCTGGATACGATTCGCATAGAAGGCGCAAGGCGTCTGTCCGGAGTTCAGTACGATGTAATCCCCGACCGGATAGAAGCGGGTACATTCATGGTAGCAAGTGCCATAACTGGTGGCGATGTTTTTATCGAAAATGTGGTAACAGAACATTTAGAGCCAGTGATAGCAAAACTCACAGAGATGGGGGTCAGCGTGATCCGTAGCAACGGAGGGATAAGGATACGGAATGGAGGTAGACTCAGGCCGGTCGACATAAAGACCCTTCCTTTCCCCGGGTTTCCTACCGACATGCAGCCTCAAATGATGGCCTTGCTGGCAACAGTAGAAGGTACCAGCGTAATCGTAGAAACAGTTTTTGAAAATCGCTTCATGCACGTAGATGAACTAAGAAGAATGGGAGCGGATATCAGAGTAGAAGGAAGAGTGGCTGTTATTCAAGGGAAAAAAAGACTTACTGGAGCTACAGTGGAGGCTACGGATCTAAGAGCCGGGGCAGCCCTCATTTTGGCCGGACTAGCTGCCGAAGGAGACACTGTGCTTAAAAAGCCCTTCCATATCGACCGGGGTTACGAAAAGTTTGAAGATAAGCTAAAATCTCTGGGTGCTGAGATAGAAAGGATCGAGTAGTGGACTGGGAAAGCCCCTCATTTCGAGGGGCTATTTTGGTGTCAAACGCTGTCTTTTTTTGGCTAGACGGATTCGCTGTTTCCGAACTGCTCTATAAGCCAACTGCGAATCTCGTCCCTTACTTCTCGAAACACCGCCATAATTTCATCGTCGGTACCGGTTGCCGATGCCGGATCTGGAAACGCATGGTGTAATACCACCTTACCAGGAAAGAAAGGACAATTCTCGCGAGCGCTGTCGCAAACGGTGACCACGTAATCGAATTCTTGTTCTGCAAACTCTTCCACACTTTTCGACCGGTGTCCTGCCATGTCAATCTCCAGTTCTTGGATAACTCTTGCGGCGTGAGGGTTAACTGTTGCCGGTTTAGTTCCGGCACTAAACACCTCAAAACGGTCGCCATACATTCGCCGCATGAGAGCTTCCGCCATCTGAGATCGGGCTGAGTTTTGAGTACACAGAAATAGGATGCGCTTTTTTACAGAGGTTCCCATTTTGATGAGACTCTCCTTTCACGAGGAATTTAAATCCTTTTTTCGGTTACTCCCGTCTCTATTCCTGCTGGAAAGGGCTTTTTTGCCCAACCTCATTGAGCTCGGTAGTATCTCGGGCCTACTGAACGTCGTTCTTGATAAGGCTAGTTCTTTAACACCGGGCTGGCTTGAGGCAACGGATGTAATTCCCAAAGAAGACGATATTTTAATGGTTGCGGTTTTGATACCGGAAAGGTGATAGCTTCTCTTCTCATCAACCGAGAAAATTGACAGGATCGCGTGGTCCCCCGATTCTGGTCACGCTGAACAGCGTAAAGATGCTGAGGCCGCAAGGCAGTAAGCCGCGACTCTCTTGGGGTTCGACCATCGCTTCTTTTCGTTTATGTTACCCTGAATATTTGTTATAATTTTGAATGGGGTGTGTTCGATGTCCCGACGTAAATCGGTGATAAGGAGAGCTGTCAGCCTCTCTTTGTTTTTGTTTCTTGCGTTGCTTTTGGCTTTTGTTATTGTACACAGCCCTGTTTTTGCTGTCAAGGAGGTTATTGTAGCAGGCAACAAGGTTGTTCTGGCTGGAGAAATCAAGGCCTTATCGGGTATAATCCTTGATACTAACATCTTCGAAATTGATTCGGCCCGAGTTGCGCGGGCCGTACAAATACACCCCTTGATAAAGAGGGCAGAAGTTATCCGGCATTTGCCTAACCGTGTGGAGATAAGGGTCGAGGAACGCAAACCCTGGGCTTTGG
>CAYONS010000032.1:17009-21742 GCA_964405385.1 uncultured Syntrophothermus sp. | reverse complement strand
ACGCGATTTTCCGTTAGATTTAGATAAAATCAGATTCTTTGCATTATTTTTGAAACTTATTGAGGAGGATAAAAACCTATGGAACCTGGACGGGAGATTCCAAGTGTTTACGAACCGGCAAAAGTAGAGAGCAAGTGGTACCGGTACTGGATGGAAAGAGGCTATTTTACTCCGGTAGTTGATGCTTCCCGCCCTCGTTTTTCGATGGTAATTCCGCCGCCGAATGTTACCGGATCGCTTCATTTAGGGCATGCTTTGAACAATACCCTACAGGATATTTTGGCCCGCTGGCGGCGAATGCAGGGGTACAATACTTTGTGGCTGCCGGGAACTGACCACGCCGGGATTGCGACTCAGGCACGGGTGGAAGAGACCCTGGCTCAGGAGGGGCTGAGTAAACACGACCTAGGACGGGAGCGGTTCCTGGAGCGGGTGTGGGCCTGGAAGAATACCTATGGTGACAAGATCATCAGCCAGCTCAAGATGTTGGGATGTTCTTGCGATTGGTCACGGGAGCGCTTTACTATGGACGAAGGCTGCTCTGAGGCTGTTAAAGAGGTCTTCGTCAGGCTTTATGAAAAAGGCTTGATTTACAGGGGAGACTACATAATCAACTGGTGCCCCAAGTGCCAAACTACTATTTCCGACATTGAAGTGGAACACGAAGACAGGAAGGGCAGCCTTTGGTACATCAGGTATCCTGTAGAGGACTCAGAGGAATCGATTGTAGTCGCTACCACCCGCCCCGAAACCATGCTGGGAGACACGGGGGTGGCTGTTCACCCTGAAGACGAGCGCTATCGACACCTTGTCGGGAAGCACGCTGTCCTGCCGATAATCGGACGAAGGCTGCCGATAGTGGCCGACGAACGAGTGGACAGGAATTTCGGCACAGGAGCGGTCAAAGTCACTCCGGCACACGACCCCAATGACTTTGAGATAGGTATGCGGCACGGTTTGGACAGGGTAAGTGTAATCGGAGAGGACGCAAGGATGACAGAAGCCGCCGGCCCCTACCAAGGGTTGGATCGCTATGAGTGCCGTCAGCGGTTGGTGGCAGACTTAGAAGAAAAAGGCTTTTTGGTTAAAATCGAAGAACATGAACATGCAGTTGGTCAATGTTACCGTTGCGAAACCGTTGTTGAGCCGCTGGTTTCAAAGCAATGGTTTGTTAGAATGAAGCCCTTGGCCGAACCGGCTATAAAAGCCGTGGTGGACGGGAGAACCAGGTTTGTTCCTGCCAGATTTACCAAGGTATACCTTAACTGGATGGAGAACATCCGGGATTGGTGCATATCACGACAGCTTTGGTGGGGGCACCGGATTCCGGTATGGTACTGCCAGGATTGCGGGCAGGAAATATGTGCAAAAGAAGAACCACAGCGCTGTACCAACTGCGGCCAGAGCAACCTGGTGCAGGATCCCGACGTTCTCGACACCTGGTTCAGTTCGGCTCTGTGGCCTTTTTCAACCCTGGGATGGCCGTCGGAAACCTTTGATTTACAGTATTTTTATCCTACCGATGTATTGGTAACAGGACGGGACATAATCTTCTTCTGGGTGGCGAGAATGATATTCTCTGGCCTCGAATTCATGGGGGACGTGCCGTTTTATGATGTGCTGATTCACGGGTTGATACTGGATGCTTTGGGACGTAAAATGAGCAAGTCTCTGGGTAATGGCATCGATCCCATCGAAGTAATAGATAAGTACGGGGCTGACACTTTGAGATTTTCCCTGATAACCGGGTCGACCCCTGGCAACGACGTGCGTTTTCATTGGGAAAAGGTAGAAAACACAAGAAACTTTGCCAACAAAATATGGAATGCCGCCAGGTTTGTCGTGATGAACCTGGACGGTTTTGAACAGGTGGCTCTCGAAGAAAAGGATTATACCATGGCTGACAAATGGATATTGTCCCGATTGCAGGAGGAGATAGAGAAGGTAACCGAACTGCTTCAATCCTACGACCTCGGTGAAGCGGCAAGGGCACTGTACGATTTTATATGGGATGAATTTTGCGACTGGTACATTGAACTGGCTAAGCCTCGGCTCTATCAGGACTCCGACCCCAGGGACAGGATGGTTGTTCAAAACGTCTTGCATCAGGTTCTCTTAGACTTGATGCGTCTCCTTCACCCCTTCATGCCCTTTGTAACGGAGGAAGTTTACCAGCTTCTGCCAGGAACGGGCGAAAGTATCATGGTAGATTCGTGGCCGCGCAAGAACTCAAGCCTGGTTTGGCCTGAGGCGGTTGAGGAAATGAAGACGGTTATGGGCGTCATTCGGGCAATAAGGAACCTGAGGAGCGAGTTCAACATTTCTCCGGGGGCGAAGGTGCAAGTATATGTTTATGCGACAGGAGAAAAGAAGGCCGGAGTATTGCGCCAGGGGGCAGGCTACGTCGCTCAGTTGGCCAACGCCGCGTCCGTTACGGTGGCAACAGAAAGGCCGGCAGGAGTGGAACAGATGTTGAGTTCGCCGCTGGGAGAAATCGAGGTGTATGTGCCCCTTGAAGGGGTTATAGACCGTCAGCGCGAGATAGACCGGCTCAGTAAAGAGATGACGAAAGTGGAAGCAGATCTGGTTAAAGTTCGAGAAAAATTAGGAAACCAGGCCTTCTTAGAAAAAGCACCGGCTGAAGTCGTGGCAAAAGAGAAAGCCAAGCAGGAGGAGCTGGAACTGAAGAAGGAGGGAATAGCAAGACGATTGGCAATGTTGACCGGGAAATAACCAAGGTTTTAGCCCGAATATCGGGACCGGGTATCAGACCTGGGTTGCAACGCATCGAAGCCTTATTAAGGGAGTTGGGTGATCCGCAAAAGGAACTTTGTGCTGTTCACGTTGCGGGTACCAATGGCAAGGGATCTACTTCCTATATCATTGCTTGTGCGCTGGAAAGAGCAGGCTATAAAGTGGGGAGGTTCACATCTCCCCATCTTCATTCCTACCGGGAAAGGATTGCCATCAACAGTGAACTTATAACGGAACAAGAGTTTTTATCCTGCCTGGCTGAAACCGAAACCGCGGTAAAAAAAATATTGAGAAAGGGGAACGATAGGCCAACCGAGTTTGAGATATTGACAGCAGCGGCCTTAATGTTTTTTGCCAGAAAGAAAGTGGATATTGTGGTCTTGGAAGTAGGCATGGGAGGCAGGTACGATTCGACCAACGTGGTCGATCCAGAAATCGCAGTCATCACGAAAGTGGCGATTGATCACACTGAGTATTTGGGTAATACTTTGAGTGAGATAGCTTACGAAAAAGCCGGCATCATCAAGCCGGGGATCGAAGTCGTGGCCGGCACAATGGAGTCCGAGGCCCTGGAGGTAATCGAGAAAGAAGCTAAAAGGAAATCAGCTGTTCTCTACAAAGCAGGCGACAAGGTCGTGGTCAAGGCGACAGGCGTGGCCAGCTTGGACGGACAGTTAGTTGAGGTTCGGTCTCCTCAATTGGATCTGGGTGAAGTTTTTTTCAGCCTACCTGGGGATTACCAGTTGGAGAATCTGAAGACGGCGATGATGGTTTTGAGTCGCCTGGCCGCTCGAGGTTGGCGGTGTCAAGCAGATGCGGTGAGAAGGGCCTTAGGGGAGTTATACTGGCCGGGAAGGCTTGAGAAGGTGAGCGATGACCCGTTGGTAATTTTGGATGCTGCTCATAACCCAGACGGCGCGGCAGCCTTAGCCAGAGCCTTGGAAGCATTGTTGCCGGGGCGGTCACGCATATTGGTATGCGGCCTGCTTGATGACAAGGATGCTTTAGCTTATTTGCACCATCTCTCATCCCAGACCCGTTTGTGTGTTGTTACCAAGCCGGAATCAGCCCGGGCAACAAGGTGGCGCGAGAAAGCGGAAATCGCATCAAGGCTGTTTTACCAGGTGGTGGTAGAAGAGGATATTCAAGAAGCCGTATGCGCTGCTCTGAGACAGCTGCGGGATGAAGAGTACGTGTTAATCACAGGCTCCTTTTACCTGTTAGACAAAGCCCGAAGCTTCAGCCGGAGGTATGGTTCTTGCGGTTGATATCGACCGTTTACGAGAAATTAACATGAACTTAACAATCGTGGCTCTGTGTAATGTTATAATCAAAGTTGAAAGAAGAAATGTTGTATACAATGGTCATGAGGGGGTTGTCGAGTGGCTTTTAAGGCGAAGCCTCGCGATGATTTGTTCTTCGGATGTTTCGAGGCCAGCGCGGAAACTATATGTCAGGCGGCGCGCATACTTCAGGATTACGTGAACCAAAACGGGGATCCGGCGGCGAAGCTCGAATTGCTGAACCAGGCGGAAGAGAGAGGAGATAAGCTTTTTGGCCGGATAGTAGACAGGCTCAACAATTCGTTTGTAACACCTTTTGATCGGGAGGATATCTACAGCCTGGCGAAAGGACTGAACCGCATAATCGACCACATCCAAGGCACTATGGAAAAGATAGTGATTTACAAGGCAGGTAAGCCCCAGGATACGAATATTAAAGGCTTGCTAGATGTCTTGGTCGACGCCAGCGACGAAATAAAAGAAGCAGTTGTATGTCTGCGTAATCTTAAAGAGAATCAGGCCAGGATTATACAGGCCTGTGACCGTTTGAGGGAGTACGAACACGAGGGCGACAGGCTATATCGTAGCGGCATTGCCAATTTGTTCGAGAATGCACAGAACGCAATCGAAATAATAAAATGGAAAGAAATCTTCGAGCATTTGGAAACCACGATGGATTACTGCGAAGAACTCAGC
>CAYONS010000032.1:0-16909 GCA_964405385.1 uncultured Syntrophothermus sp. | reverse complement strand
TTTTACCTCTTCGTGCGTCATTTATGGAGCTACTCTTTTGCATGCGCCGGTTAGCACTACCCATGTCGTGTCTTCTTCTATAATGGGAGTAGGGGCTGCCAAAAGATTCAAAGGAGTGAGGTGGGGAATAGCCCAGCAGATAGTAACCGCCTGGTTGTTGACGATACCCTCCTCAGGGGTTGTGTCTTATCTAATATACCAACTGCTTGAATTTTTCCGTTTATTCGGTTAGGACCCTGGGTTTTCCAGGGTTTTGCTATTTTTTGCACATGCCTTATTGAAAATGCATGCTCGATACTTTTATAATTAGAAAAGGCATTGCAGTTGATTTTTAGAGAGCCTCAGACTGCTTTGTACTGCTACTAAAGTCAAAGGAGTGGCGAGATGAAGGCCTATAAGATACCAGAGGCCACTGTGCAGAGACTTTCCATTTATTCTCGGCACCTTGCTCAACTGATAAGCGAGGGAGTTGTTACGGTTTCATCGGGAGAAATCGCCCGAGGGGTCGGGGTCAGCTCAGCCCAAGTGCGAAAGGACCTGGCTTATTTCGGCGAGTTTGGGACCAGAGGCGTGGGTTATAACGTTCAGGAGCTGTACAGCCATGTGATGAGGATCCTGGGCCTCAACCACAGCTGGAACGTGATGATAGTCGGGGCAGGAAAACTGGGATCTGCTTTGGCTGTATACAAAGGTTTTGAGGACCGCGGGTTCAAGGTGCGGTCAGTACTGGATGTGAGCGAACAGCGCATAGGACAGAAATTGGGTGACCTTGTCGTAGAGCATCTGGATCTCTTAGAAGACAGGGTCGCCAGAGAAAATATCGACATCGGCATTATTACCGTTCCTGCCTCTGCCGCCCAGGAAGTTACAGATAAGCTTGTTCGGGCCGGAGTGAAAGCAATATTGAACTTTTCTCCACGGGTGCTCAAGGTGCCTGATTCTGTGGTTTTGAGGAATGTAGATCTGTCGGTAAATCTCGAGGTACTGAGTTTCAACCTTTCATTCGGTTACAATCTAAAGTAAAAGTCGGGTGGGCAATATGGCCGCAAGGCTTTTTTTTTGTCTATTTCCGCGGGTTAATGGGGCACGTAACGCAGGTTGCTTGTGTCAGGGAATTGCAAATGCTAAACTGATCCAAGTGAATGGAGGGCAGATGGTTGAGGTTGGCGAAAGGCAGCCGTGGTTACCCGGGATGGCCGGTACTCTTGTTATTGCTGGTTTTCGGAGGAATCCTGGGAAACTGGATAGGAGTCCTTGTTGTCGAAAACTGGCCTTTTCTTGGCTTTCTGGGAACGACCCACACTGTTGGGGTACCGGCATTGACCG
Source organism: uncultured Syntrophothermus sp. (assembly GCA_964405385.1). Classification (GTDB taxonomy): domain Bacteria; phylum Bacillota; class Syntrophomonadia; order Syntrophomonadales; family Syntrophothermaceae; genus Syntrophothermus. The sequence goes on along the minus strand of CAYONS010000032.1, from coordinate 15,583 downwards.
TAGATCTCAAGTTTATAAATGTGCATTTCGGAGTAACGCTCAATGTCAACGCTTTTACTGTCGTTGGACTCGTGGCAGCCTATCTTGTATTCCGAAAACTTTGAGGAGGTTAGCGATTGAAAAGAATAATCTTGGCTTCACGCTCGCCTCGGCGTCATGACCTTCTCAAGAACCTGAACCTGGATTTTGAGGCACGCGTCCCGAGGACGATAGAGAAGTTAAACAAGTCCTTGTCGCCCTGTCAACAGGCCCAGGAGCTCGCGCGAAACAAGGCGTGGTGTGTTGCTCGAGATTTGCAGTCGGAAATCGTCATCGGAGCCGATACCCTGGTGGTTATGGGAGATACGGTATTGGGCAAACCTCTAAACCGGAACCACGCCATTGAGATGCTTTCTTTTCTAAGCGGCAGGCCGCATGAGGTCATTACGGGGCTTTGCGTTATCGACTGTGCATCGGGGCTGGTCTTACAAGAAGCGGAAATAACCCGGGTGTATTTTCGTTGCCTGACCGAGGAAGAGATTCTTGCTTATGTCGATTCGGGTGAGCCGTATGATAAAGCCGGTGGTTACGGCATCCAGGGTTTAGGGGCGCTTCTCGTAGAGCGGATTGAAGGTTGCTACTTTAATGTTGTGGGACTTCCGTTGACGAGATTGTACTGCATGTTGAAGCAGGCAGGACTGGATATTCTGGCCAGGAGTTAGGAACATGGAACTTGATTACCACGTGACCATAAAAGATTGGCCTGTGGACTTAAGGCCGAGGGAACGGCTTTTGGCCCACGGGGAGCAGAGCCTGTCCACCGCCGAGTTGGTGGCTATTATTATTGGAAGCGGAACCCGGGAAATGACGGCAGTCCAGCTTGCTGAGTATCTTTTGGCAAGCTATCGTGGTTTGCGCTTTTTGAAAGAAGCTTCTTGCGAGGAACTTGCCGCCGTTAGAGGCATAGGAGCGGCTAAAGCTGCCCGGCTGAAGGCGGCGCTTGAGCTGGGAACAAGACTTGCTTCTGATTTTCACGATCGTCAGGTCATCAGATCTCCAGAGGATGTCAAGAATAAGTTAATGGAGGAGATGAGATACCTGGATCGCGAACACTTCCGCGCGGTATATCTGGATCGCAAGAACCAAATAATTTCTATCGAGACCATTTCCATAGGCGGGCTTGCCAGCTCGATTGTCCATCCGCGCGAGGTTTTCAAACCGGCGGTGAAAAAAAGCGCGGCCGGGGTCATTTTGGTTCACAATCATCCCAGCGGGGATCCAACGCCGAGCCACGAAGACATCGAGGTTACGAGGCGGCTGGTAGAAGCGGGACGAATAATGGGGATAGAAGTGTTGGATCACGTAATAATAGGAGATCGTGATTACTTAAGCATGCGCGGTAGGGGAATCATTCAGTTTTGATGAGGAGTGAAGAGAAATGATTTTTGCCAAGGATCTGGGTATAGACTTGGGCACGGCCAACACTTTGGTACACATGAAGGGAAAAGGCATAGTCTTGCGGGAGCCTTCTGTGGTAGCCATTCAAAGCGATACGCATCAGGTGCTGGCTGTCGGTGAAGAGGCTAAGCAGATGATAGGAAGGACCCCAGGGAATATCATAGCTATCCGGCCCATGAAAGACGGGGTTATTGCCGATTTCGACGTAACCCAGAATATGTTGAGGTATTTCATCAACAAGGCCTTGGGGAACAAGAATTTCTTGGTAAAAGCCAGGGTTGTTGTCAGCGTACCGACAGGGGTTACCGCGGTAGAGGAGAGAGCCGTCCGAGAGGCGGCTTTACAAGCAGGGGCCAAAGAAGCTTATCTTATCGAAGAGCCGATGGCTGCTGCTATCGGAGCCGGGCTACCCGTGCACGAACCCACGGGCAACATGATTGTGGATATCGGAGGCGGAACCACGGAAGTAGCAGTTATTTCGCTGGGGGGGATTGTGACCTCGAAGTCGGTCCGCATAGCCGGAGATGAGATGGATGAAGCTATAATTCAGCACCTCAAGAAGAATTACAACCTGTTGATAGGGGAACGAACCGCCGAGGATATCAAGATTAACATCGGCTCTGCGATATGGGAAGGCCCGGTTGAGTATTACGATGTCAGAGGAAGAGATTTGGTCTCTGGTCTGCCCAAAACCATCCAGGTATCCTCGGATGAGATTCAAAAAGCCTTGTCGGAGCCGGTTCAAGCGATAATCGAGGCCATCAAGGTGTGTCTCGAGAAAACCCCGCCTGAGCTTGCCGCTGACATCATGGACCGAGGGATTGTCATGGCTGGTGGGGGATCACTTTTGCGAGGTTTGGATAAATTGGTCAGCAGAGAAACAAACATGCCGGTCTATGTTTGTGAAGAGCCCTTAGATGCCGTTGCCTTGGGAACAGGCCGGGTGCTCGAGAACATCGAGGTTTTGAGAAAGGTATTGATTTCTCCCAGGAGAAATTCTTAAAAATCAAACGCTGGCGAAAGTAGTGAGCGAGGTTGGTGATTTTTCTGTGTTGAGGAGCAAGGCCTTTTGGGGGTTTCTTGTGCTCCTTTTTGTGGTATTGTTCTTGGCGCGTGCTACCGTCGAACAAAGACAAGACATCTCGCTTGCGGAAAAGCTTTTGAGGGACGCCTATGCTCCGTTTCAAAAAGGAGTATACAAGATAAGAGGCTTTTTTGGCGAGATGGAGAGTGTTTTTGCCAGTAAAAAAATGTTAGCAGAAAGGAATTTAGAGCTGAGCCGGAAACTGGGAAGGCTGAAGTATGAGAATCAAGTTTTGTTGGAATATTTGTATGAGAATCGACGCTTGCGGGAGATGTTGGGATTTAAAGAAGAGAATGCTTCTAGCTACGAGTTGCGAGCGGCAAGAGTGATTGCCCGCAGCCCTGAACTCTGGTATCAAAGCCTGATTATTGACCTAGGGGAGGCAGATGGTGTCAAAAATGATACGGTGGTAATAGGACCTGAAGGCTTGATAGGGAGGGTTTTTGCCACCAGCAGCCGGACTGCAGAGGTAATGTTGATAACTGACAGAGAATTCGCGGTGGGTGGCTTGGTTCAGGAAACCCGCACTCAGGGGCTGATTGAGGGGATGGGGGAGCGCAACCAACTTAAGATGAGTAACATCCCCTATGATGCGCCCATCGAGAAAGGACAAACGATCGTGACCTCAGGGTTAGGCCGGGTATTTCCCAAGGGAATTAAGATCGGCACAGTTTTAAAGGTCGACAAAGAGACGAGCGGGCTTTTGAAATACGCAGTTGTTGAGCCTGCCGTAGATATAAATAGCCTGGAAGAGGTTTTTGTAATCATCGAGAACGAGACTGTTCGGTAGCCTCTGTTTGCAGGAATGCCCTTTGTTCAAAGCAAACATTGCCGCGATGGCTGATCAGAGTCATCTCTTAAGACACCCCTACGTCAACGATCCAAGCCGGGAGGAAAAGACAATTGCTGAGCTAACTCAAGGAGGCAAGGCTTTGCGTTATCTGATTTTAGTGTTGCCGCCTGTTGTGTCATTATTCCTGGAAAACAGTTTTTTTATACATTATCCGATAGGCAAGAGCGGACCGGACCTTATACTGCTTTTCGTGGCTTTTTACGCGCTTTTGAACGGTTCGAGCAAAGGCGCTATCTACGGATTTGCCTGCGGGTTATTTCGAGATCTGTATTTGGGGCGGGCCATCGGGGTCAACGCGATGGCTCTGGCGCTTACAGGCTACCTGCTGGGGAGATGGGAGTTTAAGGTATTTCAGGATAACTATATGGTGGGCTTGTTTGCTGCACTGGCAGCGACGGCACTGAATACCATATGTATGTTTATTCTGCTTTTTATAAGCACAAAAGACCCTTACGTAGCCAGGGCTGTTGGGATACAGTTTGTCGGGCAGGTCATGTACAACGGGATTTTGTCAATACCTCTTTATGTCTGGTATTATAAGGCGTCTGGGCAGAGCCGGACCAAGATCTATGTCTAGAGGTGAAGGATTTGAGAGGGCGCGACTTGCAGGCAAGGCTACGCAGTTACTGGTATGTAGCTTTGGGCTTGCTGGGGCTGCTGTTGATTAAGCTGGCTGTAGTCCAGTTTTTTCAATATGAAACCTACGAAACCATGTCACGATACAACCGCATCCGTCCGGTAAGCATAAAAGCTCCGCGCGGGGAGATATGTTCCAGCGACGGGACGGTTCTCGCCAAGAATAAGCTGGTTTACACTGTATCTATCAATTATCCGGAAGGTACTGGCAACCCGGAAGTCATGGAGCGGTTGGCGGAGATACTCGGAAAGAAATACCCGGAAGTCACCACGGAGTACATTCGTGATCTCATCGATAAACAGAAGTATAGATTATACGAGCCTGTAACCGTGCTTCGGGATGTGGATTGGGAAACAGTGGTTGAGCTCGAAGAACAGCGCAAGTACCTGCCAGGGGTAACGGTAAATGTAGAGCCTTTGCGTTACTACCCCGAAGGCTCGCTGGCAGGCCACGTGCTCGGGTACGTCAGAAGCATAGATCCGAGTGAGCTTGCTCAACTGGACAAGGAACGGTACAGCATGGGTGACTTGATAGGGAAGGATGGGGTGGAAAAGGCTTACGAGAGCTATCTCAAAGGGTACGATGGAACCAGAAGGGTGGAGGTGGATGCCAGAGGCAGGCCGGTCAAAGAGCTGGTAACTCTGGAACCCAGAGCCGGCAATAACGTAATACTTACCATTGACGCCAGACTCCAGAAGGTCATGGAAAAGAGCATGGAAGAAACTTTGAAATACGTTCAGAAGAACTACAATCCCAAAGCTAGAGTGGCGTCATGCGTCTTGCTCAATGTCAAAACCGGTGAGATACTGGCCATGGCCAGCTATCCGTTTTTTAATCCCAATGATTTTACGGGATTCATGGACGAGGCTACGGAGCAGTACTATTTCCCCAGCGGCCAGGAATATGACCCGATGCGCCCCGGCGCAGCCACTAATCGGGCGATCAAAGCTTTATACCCGCCCGGATCTACGTTCAAAGCGATTACGGCGATGGCAGCACTGGAGAAAGGCGAGGTTAATCCTCTTGAGCGGGTAAATTGCACCGGCAGGTATTGGCTCAAACCGTACATCAAATGCTGGTCAGTCCATGGTCCCGTGAACCTTTATCAAGCCATGGCTGTATCCTGCAACACTTATTTTCAGGAAATGGGGCGCAGAGCAGGTTTTGAAGAAATTATTAAGGTAGCCAGGGAGTTCGGATTAGGACAAAAGACGGGAATCGACCTCCCTTATGAAAAATCAGGACTTCTGCCAACCCCGGAATGGAAAAAAGAAGTTAATTCCATTCTCATCAATCGAAAGTATGAAAAGATGCGCCAAGATTTAAACGACAGATACGACCGCCTGTTAAAAGAAGCGTCAAGCGAAAGAGAAAAAGAGAGATTGTTAGCCTCCAAGCGTTCAGAATTGGCGAAAATAGAAGCAGACTACAAAATAGACTATAAGTTTAATACTACTTGGCAGCCGTTCGACACTTTTAACATGTCTATTGGACAAGGGAGCAATAACTATACAGTTCTTCAGCTGGCTAACTATGTGGCGACCATAGCTAATGGGGGCAAACGCATGAAACCATTTGTAGTCAAGAAGGTGGTTTCGCCATCTGGCAAGGTTTTGTTGGAGAATCATCCAGAAGTTGTGGAACAGGTCAGTGTATCCCCCAAAACATTGGATGAAGTACGGAAAGCCTTGCTTCAGGTTGCTCAGCCTGGGGGAACTGCGTATGGAATCTTTTCGTCGTTTCCTCCTGATATTAAGGTGGCTTGTAAGACCGGAACAGCGCAAACCGGAAGAAAGGGAGATAAGAAGAACGAGGAGTTTCATGGGATTTTTGTGGCGTTTGCCCCGTTTGATGATCCTGAGATTGCGTTTGCCGGAGTTGTTGAATACGGGCAACACGGAAGCACCTCGGCGGGACTAATAGCCCGTGACTTGTTTGAACAGTACTTCGGAATAAAGGATCATTTGGCAATGACACAAGAGATGCAATCGGTTCCGGTTCCGAGCGAGTAAACAGGCCGCCTGCGATTTCTTGTCGAAGGGCTTGGCGAAATATAACAAAAAATAGTCTGACGGTTTTGACTCGTAGCGAGGGGATTAGACGGGATCCCCTCTTTTTTTTGGTTGCTCTCCAAAGGAAAAAAATAGGATTTATAGAATATAACGGTAGCAGTTAAAAGGAGATCATGGCTGGAGGGGACAACTATGAACGGAAGCACCATTATGCCTGGGGAGACAGGAAGAACACTCGTTATCCGTCTCGACCCGGCTGAAAATTTTATGAACCTTAAAAACCTTTTGAAGGAGCAGATTGCAAATATTGACACTGCCTTGCGGGGGAGCGACGTAGAGTTGGATATTGGACAAAAAATCCTTACGCGTAACGAACTGCGCGAACTGTCAGATATTCTAAAAGAGAAAGGGCTCTACCTGAAAGGAATCCTAGGCCGATACACCAAGCACGAACCGATTGGAGGATTGAAAACGGAGAAAAGAAGTCCCCTCTTCAAGGTCCTGACGAAAGAAAGAGAACTGACGTTTTCTCAGGAGACGGTGCTAATATGCCAAAATCTCCGGTCAGGACAGACGATTAGCCACTCTGGGAACGTGGTTTTAATAGGTGATGTAAACCCCGGAGCCGAGGTGATAGCAGCAGGCAGCATAATCGTTATGGGAGCCTTAAGAGGGGTGGCGCATGCTGGAGCCGGCGGGGATCGTGAGGCGGTGGTAGCCGCCTTGAAACTGCAGCCGACCCAGTTGCGGATAGCAGATCACATTACCAGGTCTCCAGAAGAGACCGGCCAGGTGTATAGTGAGGAACCTGAGATAGCTCGTATCAGAGAGGGCAAGGTTGTTATTGAAAAATTCAGAATATGAAGAATGGAGGAAGGGAAATGGGCGGTAAGGTATTGGTCATCACATCCGGCAAAGGTGGGGTTGGCAAGACTACCACCACTGCTAACCTGGGCACTGCCCTTGCCATGATGGGCAGAAGAGTGGTGATGGTAGACACAGACATTGGACTGAGGAACCTCGATGTTGTCATGGGATTAGAGAACAGGATAGTATTCGACATAGTTGACGTTGTCAACGGCAAATGTAAACTTAAGCAAGCCCTTATTAAAGACAAACGTTTCGAGAACCTGTATCTCTTGCCAGCAGCCCAGACCAAAGAAAAAACTGCGGTAAGCCCTTACCAGATGAAAGTTTTGACTGCCGAACTCAAGGAAGAATACGAGTACGTGTTAGTGGATTGTCCGGCCGGAATTGAACAAGGGTTTAAGAACGCTATTGCCGGAGCCGATGACGCTTTGGTCGTAGCCACTCCTGAGGTTTCATCCGTTCGCGATGCCGATCGCATCATAGGCTTGTTAGAAGCTGCCGGACTTACAAATCCCAAATTAATCGTCAACCGTATTCGACCCAAAATGGTACGTAGGGGAGACATGATGGATATAGACGACATTATAGACATATTGGCCATCAGCCTCATCGGGGTGGTGCCAGAGGACGAAATAATAGTGGTGTCGACCAACCGCGGAGAACCTGCGGTGCTCGATTACACGTCGCGGGCTGGGGAGGCCTATCGTCGCATCGCCCGCAGGTTGGAAGGTGAAGAGGTACCCTTGATGGCTCTCGATTACAATGGGGGCTTGTTTGATAAGGTCAGGAGGATGTTCAAATTAGCAGCCAGATAAGGAGGAAGGGGTATGGCTTTTTTGGATATTCTCAACAAGCTGTTGGGGGGCAAGAATTCTAAGAACGTGGCTCGAGAAAGGCTGAGATTGGTCCTGGTTCACGATCGTACGGACACAGCTCCGGTAGATTTCCTGAGTGCTCTAAAAGAAGATCTGATTCGGGTTATATCTGAGTATATGGAGATAGACGAGAATGCGCTTGAGGTGAGTTTCAGCAGTTCTGATAATTCAGTAGCCCTGGTAGCAAACATTCCTGTGATACGAGTGCGCCGGGTGGTGAACATTTGAACGGCAAGGCAAGATTTGGCTAGTCTTGTTTGTGGACTCTTGCAGGCCCAACCGCTATAATCCAGTTAGGGTCACTCGGGGGAGGGCCGAAGGGTGGACTTGGCAAAGGTATTGAGAGCTATTGATAAGCCGTTTCTAGTGAGTTTGCTGTCCATATTGCTGATGGGGATCATCGTGCTCGCCAGTGCGAACGCGAACATGTCGGGTGATCCCTTATCTTATGTAAAAAGACAGGCAGTTGCGATACTTCTCGGTTTTATGATATTGGTTCTCGGGGTTCGGGTTGACTACAGTCAGCTCGCGAAGTACGACCGGATCGTTTATGTGGTGACTTTGCTTCTCTTGGCAGCGGTCTTGGTCTTCGGCAAAGAGATTCGGGGAACCCAGGGTTGGATAAGAGTCGGAAGTCTTAGTTTGCAGCCCTCAGAGATCGCCAAAATACTGATTATAATTGGGTTTGCTAGTTTTTTGGAAAAGAGAAAAGACTCTCTTTCTACCTTGAAAGAGCTCATACCGTGTTTCTTATATGTGTTGGTGCCCTTAGGTATGATATTAATGCAACCCGACGTGGGCACCGGGTTCGTAGTGTTAGCTGTAATGTTAGGGATGATGTTCGTAGCTGGGGCCAATCCCAGGCTTTTGGCAGGAACTGTGCTTGCAGGGGTTGCATTGCTTGCGATTGCTCTTTTCCTTCACTTTCAGTTCGGATTGTGGTTGCCGTTAAAAGACTATCAGTTAATGCGGCTGACTGTATTTTTGGATCCTTACAACGACGGACAAGGTGGAAGAGGAGTGGGTTGGAACACCATACAGTCTCTGGTAGCTATTGGTTCTGGAGGCTTTTTCGGGAAAGGGTTGTTTCAAGGCACTCAAGTTCAGTACAGTTTCTTGCCGGAAAGTCACACTGACTTCATTTACGCTGTTATCGGAGAAGAGTTGGGGTTTCTGGGAGCATCATTCCTAATAGTATTGTACGGCGTTCTTATATATAGAGCGGTGCAAATCGCTTATTCTTCCAAGGACCTGTACGGCACGCTGTTAGTCATAGGTATTACCTCCATGTGGTTGTTCCACGTCTTCGAAAACATAGGTATGTCCATAGGCCTAATGCCGGTTACTGGAATACCTTTGCCGTTTGTGAGTTACGGAGGCAGTGCCATGCTGGCGAACTTCATGGGAGTGACGCTAATTCTTGCAGTTAACTTGAAAGGTAACCGTGTCATGTTTTGAAAGGGCGCTGTGTCATTTGTGCAATTACCACACTGAGTGGCAAGAGATGGCAACGCAAGGGCAGATTCTTCTGCACATCAGCAGGCATCTGGGTTGATTCATGGCTCCTAAGAGAGGTGAACCTTTGTGCTGGGAAACGTGATCAGACTGATTTACCGGTTAATGAGGGATGCCAGAGTGCCGTCTCTGGAGAAACTGGTGTTTCTACTCCTGATAGGGTATGTGTTATTTCCGTTTGATTTCGTTCCCGATATTTTTCCCCTGGCCGGGCAGGTAGACGACATATTGTTGTTGTTAATAGGGCTCAGGCGACTACTGAGTTCCGCCGAAACCGCCGTCCTGACCGAATCATGGCCGGGAACTGCTAATGAGCTTAACAAATTAAAAAGAGTCCTGGATGGGCTTTTGTTTCTATTGCCCGGGGGAGTGAAAGGACGGGCTTGGGATGCGGCTCGTGACAAGAATGTCATTGATGTTGAGTACCGCATCGAGGAATGAAACTGTACTAAAACCTGCTGTCAGTTCTTATACTTTATTACTGAAGCAGGGGTGAATGGGATATGCTGGGGAGCTTTCGCTTCAGGCTGTTCGTGGTCCTTTTAGTCCTGGCCGCTGTTCTCGTTATCTTGAATGTTCGTAGCTCCGCTTGGTATCGAGTGCAGCCGGTTTTAGAATATATGATGAAAGATGATTATGATATTAACCGGGAGCTATGGGGCTGGTTTGCAACAAGCGACCTACGGGAAAAATTAACACCTGAGAAGCAACCGGTTTCCTCCACAGGAGTGGTACAATCTCCATGTGCAGGAGGAGAAGTGATACGCCATTATGGATGGCATTGGGATTCTTTGGATCAAAGACAGAAGTTCAGTCCGGGAGTGGCGATTCGTTTGCCAGATAGTTCGGTTATTAGGGCCGTATTGGGAGGAACCGTGGAACGGATAACTCAAGTCGAAGGTGACAGCCATGAGATCTTAGTCCGTCACGGAGCCAACTTGGTCTCCGTTTACCGGGGCATGAAAGAAGTTGTGGTTAGTGTTGGGGACAGTGTTAGGACCGGACAGGTTATAGGGAAAAGCCGGGACCTATTTGAGTTCGAACTGCGTAACCAGGAAGGACCTTTGAACCCCGAACCGCTTTTTCAGTAATGTTTGCCCATGAAGATAGGGAGAGTATCGGGAATATTGTTCCGAATTCATCCCTTGTTTTTTCTTTTTCTGCTCCTGTATGCGTATTACGGCCTGATATTTGAAGTGCTCGTCGTTCTTGCGTCAGTCCTTCTTCACGAATTGGCCCACACGGTTGTAGCCCGCCGGTTGCATCTGCGTATTACGGAGATAGAGCTCTTCCCGTTTGGGGGACAGGCCAAAACGGAGGATTTTGTTGCGGCTAACCCGGAAAATGAGGTTTGTGTTGCTTTGGCCGGACCGGGTACCAGTCTGGCTTTGGCGGGATTGGCTTGGTCAGCAGTGAGATGGGGTGATCCCCGGCTCTTTTTTCTGTTTAAAGTTAACCTGGTACTGGGGTTGTTCAATCTTTTGCCCGTTCTTCCCCTGGATGGAGGCAAAGTAGCTAGAGCGGCATTATCGCTGAAGTGGGGTTGGCGTAAGGCTACCGTCAATGTGGCTAGATTGGGTCAGATAACGGGCTTTTTGATCTGCGCCTGCGGCTTGTACACAGGAGCGTACTCTTTTGCGGGGGCTAATCTTTTCTTTTTAGGTTTGTTTCTTTGGTGGGCAGCTCGACGCGAGTCCAAGCTGATCGGGTACGGTTTTGTACGTTACTTGGTTAACAAAAAGAGCCAGTTATGCCGGAAGGGCATGATGCCGGCCTGTCACCTGGTAGCGCTGCCTTCGACACGCCTCAAGGATGTCATCCATGCTGTTTCTCCCGCCAGCTACACTCTTGTAGTTTTGATCAACGAAAAAGACGAAATCGAAGGATGCCTAACCGAAGCCGAGCTGATAGAAGCTTGGTTTGAAAAGGGCCCGTCTGCTCTTATCGGGGATCTTTGCCCGCCAAAGCCACAGATGAACACAGATTGGCACGAGCCACAGATTCACACAGATTAGCACTGATGAACACGGATGTTCGAAAATCAAACATGAAGACTTTGTAAGTTGCTACTGAGGAGTTGGAAATTTTCATGCTCTGGCGACGACAACGCGCGGTGTCGTGAGGGTTTGCATAATAGATAGGCTGGTTTTATCAGAATCGTGCGTATGTCCTGTTCGGAATATGCTTTATAATAGAACAGGACATTAAACTTACTAACGTGGAGGATAATACGGCTTGGACCGAAAAATCAATGAGCAAGAATTATCGAAGATCCTGTCAGGCGTGCAACGACCGGCCCGGTATACCGGCGGTGAATACAATAGCATAGTCAAGGACTGGGATAAGGTCGGGGTTAAAATGGTTCTGGCTTTTCCCGACGTTTATGAAGTGGGGATGTCACACCTAGGGGGAAAGATACTGTACGGGATCGTGAACTCGCATCCTGATTTCCTTTTAGAAAGGACCTTCGCGCCTTGGCCGGATATGGAAGAGGCGATGCGGCGTGCGGGTTTACTCCTTTATTCCCTGGAGAGCTTTCGTCCGCTACGGGATTTCGATGTGGTAGGTTTTTCGCTTCAGTATGAGTTGTCTTTTACCAACGTATTGAACATGATGGATCTGGCGGCTATTCCCCTGTGGGCGGGAGAGCGGAAACAAGGTGACCCTTTGGTCATCGCCGGAGGTCCGGTTTGCTTCAATCCTGAACCCGTCAGCCCGTTTTTCGATGCCTTCATTATCGGTGATGGCGAGGAGGTGTTGCTGGAGTTCTTAGAGGTCGTCGGCAAAAACCGGGACCGTCCTCGGGAAGAAGTCTTGCGGGTTTTGGCCGGAATTGACGGGGTTTACGTTCCCTGCCTTTATGAGGTCAACTACAATGAAGACGGAACCATCAGAGAAACAAGACCTCTTAGGCAAGGGACTCCTCAAAAGGTAAGGAAGAGAGTGGTGCAGAATCTCGATAAGGCTTATTACCCGGTAAATCCCGTCGTTCCTTTCTTGGACATAGTTCACGACCGGGCGGTCCTGGAAGTAATGCGAGGATGTCAGCGAGCTTGCCGGTTTTGTCAGGCCGGAATGATCTACCGGCCCGTGAGAGAAAAGAGCTTGTCTACTCTCCTTACCCAGGCCCGAGATGTTCTCGACAATACCGGATACGAAGAAATTTCGCTAGCCTCGCTCAGCACTGCAGATTACTCCAACGTCGAACGTCTGGTGGAATCCTTGATTGAGCAACACGGACCAAGAGGGATAGGGGTCTCGTTACCTTCTCTGCGCGCAGATGCTTTTTCGGTGAAGCTGGCAGGCGAGGTTCAGAAGGTGAGGAAAACCACTCTGACTTTTGCTCCAGAGGCGGGAACAGAGCGGCTGCGAAGGGTCATCAACAAAAACGTCAGTGAGGCAGACCTAATGGCCGCCGTAGAAGCGGCTTTCGAGGCTGGCTGGGACGGGGTCAAGCTGTACTTCATGATAGGGCTTCCTACCGAGACTTACGAGGATCTCGAGGGCATTATAGAATTACTTATCAAGGTTAGGGATGCGGGGAGAAACAAGCGGGTAAAAAGGCTCAACATTACGGCCAGCGTCTCCAACTTCGTACCTAAGTCGCACACCCCATTCCAGTGGGAACCTCAGCTGCAACTATCAGAGTTGGAGTCGAGGCAAAAATTTCTCTTTGAGAAAGCTAAAGGGGTAAAAGGAGTGCGCCTGGATTTTCACGATCCGCGTACTAGTTATCTTGAAGGGGTAATGGCACGCGGGGATCGTCGGTTGGCGCCGGTGATTTTTCGGGCTTACCGTCTGGGGTGCAAATTCGACGGGTGGAAGGAGTGTTTCCACTGGGATTTGTGGCTGCGCGCTTTCAGTGAAGAAAATGTAGACCCGGATTTTTACACCACGAGACAGCGAGCTTATACGGAGGTTTTCCCTTGGGAGGTAATAGATTCCGGCGTTGATAAGCAATACCTGATATCAGAACATGAGCGGAGCAGAACGGGAATAATAACCCGGGATTGCCGCTACGATGGGTGTGTTGGTTGTGGTATCTGTCCCACCCTCGGGGTAGAGCTGGATTTGAGAGGAGAAGAAAAACTTGCGCATACGAGTTGAATACGAGAAGGGAAAGGAGATAAGGTACTTGTCCCACCTTCAGCTGATGCGGCTGGTGGAAAGAACTCTTAGAAGAGCCAGGATTCCCTATGCTTTGTCCGAGGGCTTTTCCCCACACGTTCGGCTTTCACTGGGAACGGTGCTGCCCGTGGGGGTATGGGGACTTCGTGAATATTTTGACTTGGAGCTGGCTGGCGAGATAGCCTGTGATGAGTTTGTCGAAAGAATGAACCGGGTTGCACCTGCCGGTTTCCAGGTGAAGCGTGCGCGTTTCATCGACCAAGCGGCACCGAGCTTACAAATTGTGGTAAATACTGCTTTGTATTGTATAGTTCTAGATACCAGAGTCAAGGAGGAAGAAGCGAGTTCGGTGTTGGACACCCTTATGCAAAGTGACAGGTTGCCGGTATTGAAGTCGGGATCTAAGAACCAGGAAAAAGATCTACGCCAAGCCATATACCGGTTGGATATGACGAAATATGGAGAACGGCTGGCGGTATTGGCTTTGGTATCTGCGGGAAGTAAGGACAACGTAAGGCCGGATGAACTGATTTGCTGCCTTAAGGACCACGGTTTGCCGGGAGATGTTGCTGATGTTTACCGCATTGCCAACTATCACCGGGAACCGGACGGGAGATTGTTTTTACCATTTGATATGTAGAAGGTGTGATTTTGGACAGACAGATTGTTATCGAAGTTTATCCTTGGGAAACCAGGGTGGGCATAACCGAAGATGGGAAGCTGGTTGAGGTTTTCTGGGAAAACCCCGACTCCAAGGTGGGCAAGATCTACAAAGGGGTCATTAAAGACGTAGTGAAGGGGCTTTCCTGCGCTTTTGTAGATCTAGGTTTGAACCGGACAGCTTTTCTGTACAGCAGGGAAAACGAACGGTCCCGGGAGAAAGCCGCTTCCATTTATGAGCTGAAAAAAGGTCAGACTGTGTTGGTACAGGTGAAAAAGGAAGCTGTTGCTGAAAAGGGCGCGGTGGTAACGCAAGATATATCGATTCCCGGCCGCTATCTGGTGCTGCTTCCCAACCAAGAAGGAGTGTCGATTTCACGCAAGATAACTTGTGAGAGCAGAAGACAAGAACTGAAAAACTTATTGATGGCCTACAAGCCTCAAGATGTGGGTGTGATAGTGAGGACCAATTCAGCCTTTATTTCCGATGAAGAGATCGTAGGGGAACTGGGAGAATTGCTCAGCCTCTGGGAAAAGATCATAGATAGATACAAGAAAAGCGGCGGCCCCGGGGTTCTTTACGAGGATCTGGGAATAATTGAGTGCAGCCTGAGAGAGTACCTAGACGTCAACACCAAAGTGGTCTTGATAAACCATTACGAAGAAAAGCTCCGGTTGGCAGAACTGTTGCGGGAAAAACATCCAGAGTTTGCTTTTTTGCTGAAGTACGAAGAAGGTGACCTTTTTCAAAAGTACGGGCTGGAGAAGGAGTTGAAAACGGCTCTGGGACGCAGGGTGTGGCTGCGCCATGGAGGGTACCTGGTGATCGATGAAACGGAGGCTTTGACCGTTATCGATGTCAACAGCGGTAAGTACGCCAGTAATTTGGAGTTCGAAGAAACGGTCTTGAAAACGAATTTGGATGCGGCAGTCGAGATCCCGCGCCAGCTCCGGTTACGGAGAATAGGAGGGATAATTCTTATCGATTTCATAGACATGAAAAGACATGAGCACCGAGAAGAGGTTTTGCGCAGGCTGCAGGCGGAGCTGAGCAAGGACAAGGCTCACACCCGGATTATGGGATTTACCAGACTGGGAATCCTGGAGATGACGAGACAGAAGTCCCGGCACAGATTAAGACAAATGTTTACCGACAGGTGTTCTTGTTGCCGGGGAGAAGGATTTGTACTGACAGCCGCTTCGATCGCAAACGAGATCCGGCGCAAGCTTGTCGGTATGGATTACGTGTTGGCAAACACTATTACATGTCGGGCCAACCCCGAGGTTGTTCGGGAACTCTCACGTGACAAGGCGAGCATGAGCTATATCGAGAAGCGGTTGGGGAAAAGCATCGTCTTAGAGGAGCAGGCGTCAGAATTGCCTGAATACAGGCTTGTACCGTCGTAAACGGCTTATATTGAAGGCTCTCCCAGGATTCAAAGCCTAAGCAAACAAAGATCTTTGGTCTTAGGGCGCGACTACGCCACGTCTTTGCCAGACTGAAGGGGTTGA
>CAYONS010000031.1:0-21878 GCA_964405385.1 uncultured Syntrophothermus sp. | reverse complement strand
CCTCCTTGTATTTTCTCCTGGAAATGTCTTTCCCGGGCCCGACTGTCCCCAGGAATCCAGCTTCTCTCAGTGCGTCCAGGGTTATTACATTCCCTTCCATGAGGATTATTACGCTCTCCAGCACGTTGCGCAATTGCCTTACATTGCCCGGCCAGTCGTAATCCAAGAGCGCCTTCAGAGCCTGATCATCAATACCGTCAACGGCCTGATCATAGTCAGCAGCCAACTCGGCGATAAACCGGTCTACAAGCCCAGGTATGTCACCTTTGCGTTCGCGCAGGGGGGGAATCTCCAGGGTAACGACATTCAGCCGATAGAACAGATCCTCCCTAAAACGACCTTCAGCCACCATCTCGCGCAGGTTGCGATTGGTTGCCGCTATCAAGCGCACGTTGACCTCAATCGGGTTCGTGCCCCCCACACGGTAGAACCGCCCTTCCTGGATGACCCGCAAAAGCTTAGCCTGCATATCAAGCGGCATTTCCCCGATTTCGTCCAAAAAAATGGTTCCGCCGTGGGCCAGCTCGAACTTACCTGGCTTTCCTTCCCGCTTGGCTCCGGTAAATGAGCCAGACTCATACCCGAACATCTCGCTCTCGAAAAGCGTCTCGGGAATAGCACTGCAGTTTACCTCCACAAAAGGACGGTTAGTCCGCTTGCTGTTCTGGTATATTACCCGAGCCAAGAGCTCTTTTCCTGTGCCGCTTTCCCCCTGGATAAGCACGGTCGCGTTGGTAACCGCGACCTTACGCGCCTGTTGGAGAACCCTTAGGGTGAACCTGTCGGTCGTATAAAACAGCTCCTCCGACTGCGATCTAATCTTATGCACGCGTTTTTGGAGCCTCTTCACTTTGGAATTTGCAGTATGAAGCCTGTCCAGCAGGTCCACCGTTTGAGTTACGTCCTGCGTAGTACACACAACCCCGATAACATCACCATACGGGGTAACTACCGGAACCGCGTTTCTTATCGCATATTGCCCTGGCTTAATCTCTGATAGTACGTTCTGCTGCGGTTGACCTTCTTTCAGCACCTGCATTATCAAGCCGTCATCGCATACATCCTTCAAACGCCTGCCGACTGCAGTTTCTGCTCGAATTCCAAAAATCTTTTCCGCAGCTTTATTCCAGTATGTGACAACCCCGTAACAGTCAACCACCTGGATGGCTTCGACTATGTTGTCCATGACCGCCTGCATATGGCGCCCGATCACTTCTAACTTATCGGAAAAACCGTTACACACATCCTTCGCAGTTAGTACCCCTACGACGTTCCCGGAGTCGTCCAAAACCGGCAGACGCCCGATGCGGTGTTGTCTCATGATTTCCCGGGCACGAACCAGATCCTCGGATGCTGTGGTGGTAACAACATCCCGGTGGCACACCTCGATAACCGGTCTGTCCTGAGGTAAGCCGTCAGACAGAATCCGAACCAAATGCTCTTTTGTCACAAGCCCGAGGAGTTCCCCGCCGTCTCCAATCACCACTGCTTCTTCCCAACGGTTCTCGAGCATGGAGGTTATCACCTGCTCCAAGGTATCACGGGGCGAAGCCTTGCCAAAACTCTTAGTCATAGCTTCACACACCTGAAGTTCACTTATCTTTAGTACGGGCATCGGACTCCCCTCTCTCCGTAGACACTTCTTTTCTCTTCGTTCATCATACACCCGTGATTCCCAGAATTACAAATGGCAAATGCAGCAGAAAAAGAAATAATTCACAAAGGATTGGTGTGCTATTTCCTTCTCGGACCCCGTAACTAATGAATTGATACCATCTTGACTGAGCAAACTAACAAGAAAAAAGAAAGGAGTAAGGCTTGAATGACAAGAACTGCCACTGAATGCAGGGTTAACACCTGTGTATACTGGATCCCTGGTAACAGCTGCTCGGCCAACGCCATCGAGGTTGTACCCGCAGGCAGCTCCGCCAACTGTTCTACCTTCATGTCACTATCATCGGTAGAAGGCCCGGAAATGAGATCCCTTCCCCAGGGACCCACCGCTTCCCTTACTCAGGGAGTCGCGAACCCCGCGGTCCTTTGCAGTGCCAGGAATTGTAAACACAATCGCAAAGGGCATTGTTCAGCAGACAATATAGTTATCACCGGCAGTGCTGCCGAGCATACCACTGATACGGCATGCGACATGTTCGAACCAGCGTAGGACACGGCAGATCACTATTGAACCTGCACGGGACCGCTCGCCCCGTGCAGGTTCACGTTTCGTTCTTTGCAGCAAGATATACAATAGAGCACAAGAGCACAGTTTATACAAAAGTCCTGATGATCAACGGTATTACCGTTCTTGCCACCTCGGGGTTGGCCCCGCCTGACAGCATGAACAATACCGGCTTGTCTTTCGCGAATTCCTTTAAGGCCTTTGCCAGATGGTCGAACGACACCTCGGTGAGCATGAATCCGCCGTAATCCAGGATATGAGAGTCATGCCCGAATATGACCATGAGTATCTCGTAGTCCCAGGAACGGGACAAGATCATGTTCAAAGCATCGATGAAATCGCTGTCCCCGCCGGCGCCCAAACCGATGTCATAATTGTTGAGTTCCCTGTCCTCCACAACCCTCCAGCTTCCTGAATGAAAGTTGACGTGTATGACATCCGGATCATCGCCGATGAGGTTCCGGGTACCGTCGCCGAAGTGCGGGTCAACGTCTATTATCATGACCTTCCTCATCCCCAGATCGCGCAGCCTCATGACAGCCATGACCGCATCGTTGTAATAGCAAAATCCCCAAAACCTGTCATACCCAGCATGGTGGCCTGCGGCACCCACAAAGCAGAAGGCAAAGTCCAGTTCCCCCGAAGCCAGGCGTTCGGCTGCCTCTATGACGCCTGCTGCGGACAAAAGAGCGACTTCATGGTACCGTTCCAGTTTCACCATGGCGATGTGCTCCGGACTGTGACACCTGGCCAGGAGCTCCTCTGTCTGCTCGGTAACCACAGGAGTAAACAACTTGGCCTTCCCTGAATCTATGATATCAACCACCGCATTGAAAGCAGGTTCTACCCTGTCCCTGAGAACCGAGTGACCCTTTTCTGAGAAATCCCGGTGGTACCAGATACCAGCTCTCATTCAGTCGCCCCCTGTAGCTCTTCTCCACGAAAACCAGCAAGGAGTGCTATTTTTTAATTATCTTTTCTGCAATATTGGCCGGCACTTCTTCATAATGAGAAAAAGCCATCTGGAACCTGCCCCGCCCCTGAGTAATCGACTTGAGATCGATGCTGTAACGCGCCATCTCAGCCAGAGGCACCTGGGCTTTCACGACCTGGTTCTTTCCTTGCGGCTCCATCCCTAATACTCTTCCCCTCTTACTGTTCAGGTCACCTATTATATCTCCTAGATACTGCTCGGGGATGGTAACCTCCACGTTCATTATCGGCTCGAGCAATACCGGTTTGGCCTGTTCCATGCCCTTGCGGAACGCCAGTATGGCCGCCAGTTTGAATGACATTTCTGAAGAGTCCACCGGATGGTAGGAGCCGTCGTAAAGGGTAACCTTCACGTTAGTGACCGGGTACCCGGCAAGAACTCCTTCGGTCATAGCCTCCCGCACGCCTTTTTCAACTGCGGGGAAGAAATTGCGTGGTACTGCTCCGCCGAACACCGACTCCTCGAACGCGAATTCGGCATCAGGCAGGGGTTCGAGCTTCAGCCAGACGTGCCCGTACTGTCCGTGCCCTCCTGTCTGCTTCTTGTGTTTGCCTTCTACCTGAACCGTAGCCCTGATGGTCTCGCGGTACGGGATCTTCATTTCGGTTGTGCCCACATCGACCCCGAATTTGCTCTTCAGCCGTTCCACGATGATATCCGTGTGGGTCTCGCCCATTGTCTTCAATATCGTCTGACGGGTTTCGGTATTTTTTTCCATCGTAATAGTCGGATCCTCTTCCATGAGCCGTTGCAGAGCGCTGGAAAGCTTGTCTTCATCACCCTTGCTCTTCGGTTCTATGGCCATCGCCAATGTAGGCTGCGGAAACTCTATCCCGGCGAGAATAACCGGCCGCGCTTTGTCCGTAAGTGTGTCACCGGTCGTCGTGACCGACAGCTTGGCCACAGCGGCTATGTCTCCCGCTTTCAGCTCGGGAACCGCGAACTGCTCTTTACCCCGCATGACCAAGAGGTTACCTATCCTCTCTTCCTTTTCTTTATTGGCGTTATAGACCACAGAGTCGGCCTTCATGGTTCCTGTGAAGACACGGAAGAAATTGAGCCGGCCGATGTAGGGGTCGGCGATAGTCTTGAAGACCAGGGCCGCGAGGGGCTCCGCACTTGGATCCTTACCTTTGACATCAGGGTGATGTGTCGGATCCGGCATGCAGTCCACTATGAAATCCATCAGAGGTTGTATCCCCATATTGTTAAGGGCGGAACCGCAGAAAACAAAAACAGCTGTACCGTTACAAGCGGCACCCTTGATTCCCCGGCGAATCTCTTCGTCGGTCAACTCTTCTCCCTCAAGGTATTTGTTCAAAAGCTCGTCGTCACCTTCGGCTGCTGCTTCGACGAGTTGCTCTCTCAAAGCCTCCGCCTGATCCGCAAGTTCTGCAGGTATGTCAGCTTCCGTCATCTTCCCGCTTCCCGGCTCGAACAACAGAGCCTTCATTTTAACCAGGTCCACCACGCCCTTAAAACTGGCTTCTGCGCCGATGGGGATCTGCAGGGGTACTATGGGCTGGGAGAATTTTTCTCTCATATCCTCCAGGACTTTTTCAAAAGAAGCATTTTCCCGGTCCATCTTATTGATGAAGGCTATCTTTGGAATCTGGCCGCATTCCTCCCAGTATATCTCGGTCTGGACCTCGACGCCGGCTACCGCGGAAAGAACAACCACTACACTGTCGGCCACCCGGAGGGCGCCCTTGACTTCACCGGCAAAGTCAGCAAAGCCCGGAGTATCCAGAACGTTTATCTTAAAGCCCTTATATTCACAAGGAACCAAGGTGGTATTAATGGTAATCTTGCGCTTTATCTCCTCAGGGTAAAAATCTGCTGTGGTGTTTCCGTCATCGACCCGGCCCAACCTCTTGATGGCACCCGTCTGGTAAAGCATGGCCTCAGTGAGTGAGGTTTTCCCTGCTCCTCCGTGGGCGATGATGGCTACGTTCCTTATCTTTTCTGTGGGATAAACATTCACAAACATTCCCTCCTTGCCTATCTATAAGGAATATCCAAAATCCCATTAATTATAACTGATCTACCTGCGGGTGAAAATAGAAAAAACCCAGTAAAGCACAGCTGCCAAAGCCGCCAGAACAGCCAGCTGAACCAGAAACTGAAGCCTCAGCATATCGAGCAAAGTCAAAGCCGTTCCCAGAATTATGGGAATGACCACCGCCTTAACAGCAGGCGTCCCGACTTGATCCGGGTTTTTGCTTTTCTCTATCACCCAGTTCAGGTTGAACAAAATGAGGAACACCAGGATATTGAGTACCAGCTGCAGCAGAAATAACACAGCAACATCTCCCGTAATCAGCCCATGTCGATGTAAGGTTGAAAGCGACGGCGGAAATCTTCCATCAGTTCGTAGTCGGTGAGGTCAAAGTGAATAGGCGTAATCGATATATAGCCCTGATTCACAGCAGCAACATCGCTGTCCGGATCCTGTTCCTCGTCGATGACCTCGCCCCCCAGCCAGTAATATGTATTGCCACGAGGATCCTTTCGTTCCTCGAAAAGATTTTCATAGCGTCTGACTCCGAGCTTGGTAATACGGATTCCTTTTATCTCAGAACGCGGAATGCATGGAACATTGACGTTAAGAATTATGTCTTTACCCATTCCCTCCCGGTGCAGTGTCCGCAAAACGGCCCTGGTAAAACGGGCTGCGAAGGAAAAATCGGCATGGGGATTGAAAGAGTCCAAAGAAACTGCTACCGAAGGACACCCCATAATCACCCCTTCCAATGCCGCAGACACGGTTCCCGAATACAGTACGTCCGTTCCCAGATTGGCTCCCCTGTTAATCCCGGAAACCACGTAGTCGACAGGTTCGGGGGCCAGCACACTGAGTCCGAGCTTTACACAGTCAGCAGGGGTCCCGTCTATAACCCACGCCAGGGAGCTAAAGCCCGGGATCTCGACTTTCTGAGCCTTGATGGGGCTGAAAACGGTTATAGAATGCCCGGTTCCACTCCTCTCCCTGTCTGGAGCCACCACGTATACCTTACCGATTTTCTCAAGCTCCCTGAGAACGGCCAGGATTCCCGGAGAATCTATCCCGTCGTCGTTGGTCAACAGAATCCTCAATCCAATGACACCTCCCGGGGCAGCAGCATGATGCGGTTAGGTGGCCAGTAAATCATGAAAGCTTTCCCCATAAGGTGATCCTCCCTCAGCCACGCATTCCACCGGTGGCTGTCAAAGCTGCTGTTTCTGTTGTCACCCATAACAAAAAGACAGCCCTCAGGGACAACCACCGGCCCATATTCGTACATGGGCGGTTCAGCTAAGTAGGGTTCCTTCAAGGCTACCCCGTTGATAAACACTTTCCCGTCCCTGACTTCCACCGTTTCACCGGGAAGTCCTATAACCCGTTTGATAAACGGCCCCTCTTGGCCTATTTCCTCGGGGGGAGCAAAAACCACTATATCTCCCCGGGAAGGCTCTTTGAAATGGTATATAAATTTGTTAAGTAAGACTTTATCCCCTATCTGCAAGGTGGGCAACATGGACCCGCTTGGTATCTCCCGGCCTTCTATTATGAAGGCCCTGAGGATCATGGCCAACAAAAATGAAATTACGACTATACTTACAAACTCTCGGACAACGGCCCGCAATTCTCTTCCCAAATCGGTTTCCTCCTGTTCATAATTCGTAGATGTTTATAGTCATTTCCCGGCCATCGCGGTCTCTGGTAAGGCCGAAAATGACCTTTCTCTCCTTCAGATGTTTGTTGAGAAAATCTACAACTTTTATGAGTTCGTCGTTCGCCTGGAAAGTCTTGCGAGCTATGAGTCGAAGACCCTCTTTATCTTCTCTTTCCACCGACAAAACCTCCTGTGACTGATCTACTTAGAAGGCCCTTTGATCAAAGCAAAAGCCTCGGCTCTCGAGGCCGGGTTCGTCTCAAATATTCCGCGAACCGCCGAGGTAACCGTCAGGGAACCGGGCTTATTCACCCCTCGCATGGTCATACACATGTGTTCAGCCTCAATGACCACCGCTACCCCCCACGGTTGCAACCTTTCCATGATAGAATCGGCAATCTGGCTGGTCAGCCTCTCCTGCAATTGCGGCCTCTTGGCAAAACCCTCTACCACCCTCACCAGCTTGCTCAGCCCGGTGATCCGCCCTTTTCTCGGTATATAAGCCACATGAGCCTTGCCGTAAAAGGGCAGAAGGTGGTGTTCGCACATCGAATACAAAGGGATGTCTTTTATCAGTACCAGCTCGTCATGGTGTTCGGTAAACAACACCTGCAGGTGGCGGCTCGGGTCTTCGCCGACGCCGCTGAACAGTTCGGCATACATGCGCGCCACTCGCTTCGGAGTATCGCGCAATCCTTCTCTATCTTTGTTCTCACCTATAGCTTCAATGATCATAGCGACTGCCTTTTCAATCTTTTCGATATCCATGACTCATCTTCCTTCCCAGATGCCTCCTTGGGCTACATCATCAAGTCATACCGAGAAGCTTGTGAACCTGAGGTATGACTCTGACATCTTCCAGTCGGTGCAGAGCTTCAACCTGCAAAGCGAGCAATTGCTCAGCGGGAATCGTCTTCTCGATGCCGCTGACCGGCTGAAGAACCAGGGGAACCTTAGCGTCGACTCCCGCAATTATCCGGGCGACCTCTCCTATCTCCCAAGGTTCGGTCGAAGGAGTAACCACAACCTTTACATACACGGGGCGGCGCACAGCCGTTTTCAGAAACCGGCGGTGAACAGAAAACAACTCCACCCCCACCGCACTCGGCAGTTTAAAGTCCATGCTGACCATGTCGATAAACTCGAGGACCTCGTTCAATTCCCTGGCCAAGGTGCCGTTCGTTTCCAGCAACACCCGGTAGCCTTTGCCGACCAGGGTAGAACCCAACTCCCGGAGGAAGCCGGGCCAGAGTAGGGGTTCTCCCCCGGTTAAGCTTACCCACCGGGAGCGGTATCCTTGGATTGCGGCGACAATCTGCGTTACCGTGAGAGGATTAGCGTATTCACAGACATCCGATCTTGCTCCAGGTGTGAGAAAAACCAAACACGAATCAACTTTCTCGCGGCTTTGAAGGGTGTCACAGTAGGGACATGCGAGATTGCACCCGCAAAATCTCACAAAAATCTGCCTGGTACCCAATAGGACGCCTTCTCCCTGAATGCTTTCGAATATCTCGGAGAGATAAGCTTTCACCAGCCGACTCCTCTCACCTTGCACCTGGCCTCGCGGATCAGCGCCATCTCTTCCTTAAATCTCGACATCACTTCTTCGGCCATTCGCCTAGCATCTATTATACCAAGTTCTTTCAAGCCTGCGGTCCTCACCGGAGTACCCTCAGTCTCGATGTTCAAGCCAACGTGAATCAAGGTTGATACGGGAGAAACGGTAGCAATTGACACCGACAGTTTGCCATCCCTAACAAATAAATCGTCGCCGCGACGTGCAACCCTAAACTCAATCCTCTCTTCCAGCCATTCTTTTATGATAACCATAAACATTCTCTGCCGCAAAACAGCTTTCTCCAAATCCGTATCGAAGTTCTCAATAATGAAGTGAAGCATCAGTGGACTGTATATCCACTGCCCCGATTTCACGTCTGCCAGATCCACCATATGAGCCAGCTCCACCCTGCACCCGCCGATAAAGCTCACCATGGCATCGCCGATAACCGAGAAATTCTTGTATATCCAGTGGGGTGCCAGCTGGCTTCCGTCATAAGTAATGGCATGCTCGATAAACCTGGTTTCCATCTTTCTCCCCGCTTCCCGCATGTGATGACCAGACGCAGACATTTTGTAGACGCAGATTAACGCTGATGTTTTCTGTGGCTCACAGGCCGAGGTTCTGCCTGGCCCGGGCCAACAAGCGGCACGAGGCGCACACCCCGCAGGGACTCGGGCCGTTCTCATAGCAGCTCCAGATAAGGCCGAGGGGGATGCCCAGCCGCACCGCCTCCCTTAACATCTGGGTCTTGTCCATCTCAATGGTATAGGATACAACTTGAACCTGATTCCGGGTGGAGTAAGACAAGCTGCGGTTGACGGCATCCACAAACTCAGGACTGTTATCCGGAAAATCTGCGGCCTCTTCGCGGTTAAAACCGACCAGCACGGCTTCGGCCCCCATTTCCTCCGCGTAACAGGCGGCAATATTGATAAGAAGCCCGTTGCGGTTGGGAACCCACACCTGCCGGCTATCCCTCGTCGACATCTCTGCCCGGGTCAGACCTGAGGCAAAATCCCGCAAAAAAGACACTTCAACAACCTTATGAGGTATGTCGTAATAAGCAGCTATTTGAGACGCCGCTTGTCTCTCCCTGTCCTTGGCCTTTTGTCCGTAATCAACGGTCAGGGCCAAGACGACCTCCATCTCCCTGAGAGCCAGGACCGTGCACAGCGTAGAATCTAAGCCTCCGGATAATAAGGAAATCGCCTTCACCGGCCCTCATCCTTCCTGAATGTTGCCCACGCCCGGGAAGATTCGCGAACAGTCACCTGTTCCACCCTTACTCCAGGCGTGTCGAACCGCCTCTCTATGTCCTCGAATATCTTTCTCGCTAAGTTTTCAGCTGTGGGGTTAAGCTGATCAAAGGGAGGTATCTGGTTCAGGAAGGAATGATCATAAACAGCCACAGTTTCGTTTATCAGCCGCTTGAGTTCCCGAAAATCGATGAGCATTCCTTGCTCGTTGAGCTCAGATCCGCTCACTGTGACCTCCACCTGCCAGGTATGCCCGTGAATATTGGCACACTCTCCCCGGTAATCTGGCAATTGGTGAGCTGCAGCAATCTCCACCTGTACAGTAACGTGGTACATGGTTCCCTCCATCTCTAGGATGTATAAATTCTATCACGTATTTCCCCAGCAACTCCAATATAACCTAAATTTAACTTGCCAGACCATCCAATGCTTGATATCACTTGTTGATCAAGATACGTGCCCCTATTGCCAATAGCAGAATGCCTATGACGTCGGTATAAGCAAAAGGAGACCTCCTAACACCCATCAGTCCTAAGTGGTCGATGATAACGGCAGTTAGGGTCTGAGCAACGACAATGGCGGTTGTGGCATTCCCTACCCCCACTAATGGAATACTTTTAGCTACGGCATAGATAATGGCGGCATTCAGCAGTCCGCCGGCGTATACGTACCAAGGGGCTTGTCCTGCTTTGAGGAGGCCGGCGAATCCTCCTCCCCCGATTATCAATACAGCCAACACGGCTACGGTTCCGATTAGGTGAACCACAAGCGTGGACTCCCACAGACCTACTATCTTTCCCAATGCGGCGTTCATAGTACCCTGCACCGCCATGGCTGCTCCTGCCAGAACTGCTACTGACATGTAC
The DNA here is from genome assembly GCA_964405385.1 of uncultured Syntrophothermus sp. Lineage (GTDB taxonomy): Bacteria > Bacillota > Syntrophomonadia > Syntrophomonadales > Syntrophothermaceae > Syntrophothermus. Next base: position 11,363 of record CAYONS010000031.1, on the reverse strand, counting down.
AACAACTTTATCACTTTTTGCCGCTTCCTTTCTTCCTATCTCGGACTCAACCAGGTCACAAAAACCTTACTTCGTAGTCTCTCTCCCTGCCTGTTATATATTCCTCGCGTCGGCCCGACACCGCCTCATGATTCGGCAGCCGAGATGCAAACAGAACCGCACGACACCTTACGGGGTCATGGAGTCCGTTCCAAAAATCTTACCAGTTCTCCCCAAGTAGTTTATAATTAAATCATGAAGCACGTTCGGCTTTCCATCCGAACCAGAGATATTAGAGAAACAATTGGAGTCTTCTTGTTTGTGGCGAGGGAGGGAAGAAAAATGAAGTATTGGGAAGGCGACTATTATTCAGGGGTCATGCTGAGTTGCTACCTCAACCCAAGTTATCACCCGGGATGCTTGGGTTGCACCGACCGGCGGGAATGTTACGGTACACGAGAGTATGAACGATTCAAGCCAAAAGCGCTGGCCCTCAGTAAATTCTTGGATGACACAGACGGCGTGTCACCCGAGGACGCACCGCGTTTGGCATGGATCCTTAAGGTCAACCATCTAGAAGAACCGATTCGTATTATATTGTCGAGCAAATCCTGCCTCGACGGTAAACTTAGCTCTATACTCAGACTGGTCATGCAAGATGAAAAACATAAGATGACCATATCTGGCATGGTCAGACGGTTGGCTTAAAGGCTTGATGAGGCCTCAACCCGTCTCGAACACAACCTGCCCCGGATTTTTTGCTCCGGGGCAGGTTGCCTTCTTCCCAGAGGGATCGTATCATTTTTAAAAAGCAGAACTTCACTTATAAGAAGAAGAGATGTTGAGGAGGAAATTGTTTTAATGAGCATCTTGCTTTATTTGGCACTGGGGTTGGTTGCCGGGATTCTCAGTGGACTTTTGGGCATAGCGGGAGGTATTGTCATCATCCCATCCCTCGTTTTCCTTTTCGGGTTCTCCCAGCAACAGGCCCAAGGCACCACTCTCGCTCTCATGGTCCCGCCTATCGGCATCCTCGCTGCCTGGACTTATTACCAAAAAGGGTACGTGGATCTGAAAGCCGCCGGATTGATTTGCCTTGGCGTCTTTATCGGAGCTCTTTTGGGAGCCAGAGCAGCAGTTTCTCTTCCTAATTCGGTTCTACAAAAGATTTTCGGCGTGCTAATGCTCGTAGTCGGAGTGAAAATGATATTCAACCGTTAGTCCACCGCCGCCTTTTTGAGAGGCTTCCCTACTCAACGACCTCGTAGCCTATGTCTTCAATCTCCTCACGTATGTCCTCTAGATCAACCAAAGAATCGTCAAAGAGAACGGATACCTCGCCTTTTTGAAGGTGAACCTCCGCTTCCTTCACTCCCGACATTTGCAGCAAGGCATGCTCTACACTAGCTTTGCAATGCATGCAGGTCATCCCTTTGACTTTCAGCACCGTACTCTTCATAGTCTTACTCCTCCCTTAAAAGCGGTTATTATGGAACTAACCATCATTACTGTAACCTTTCGGCACGATTTCTATTCAGTCGTTGAACCGGACCGGACCTTCGCCTATAATGGAAGTTGCGTAGCGAAGACTTGGGAGCGTCGATAGCCATGAAGTTAAAGCTGGGTTGTTTTTTTATTTTGCTCGGAACATTGCTGGCCTTCATCAGCCGTAAGATTCTGAAAAGAAATGTTAACACCAAAAAAGATGATGACATTGTAGCCCACTACCTGGAGATGGCATACAATCTGCCCGAGTTCTTGTATCTGGCAGCTGCAGCCATTGTCTCTTTTCTGGTCGGTTCGGTAATATTGGCTTTCTCTTGATCCGCTGTGCCTAACCCTCCTTCTGCAAACAGTAGACTGCTCCAGCTCCTGTTATAAGCGCTAACCCGAGAAGAACGCCGATGCTCAGAGGTAGAGAAAACAGCGCGTACCCGTTAATAGCCAGCCTCATCACGTCCACTCCATAACTCACGGGATTCCATCGGGAAGCCAGTTCTATCCAACGGGGAACGTTCTGTAAAGGAAACACCGCCCCGCTCAATAGAAAGAGAGGCATAACAACAAAGTTCATAACTACTGAATAACTGTGGAAGGTGCTTATCTTGACTCCAAACAATACCCCCGCTGAAGAAAGAGAAAAGGCCAGCAGGAATATGGCAATGATCCCCTTGGTGACGACGGGGAGGCTCAGGCTAACCCCTACCAGGGGCGCTGCAAGGAAAATCAGCAATCCCTGAATCAGGGCCGTCGTGCTTCCAGCCAGGATCTTGCCCATTACGATAGCGGCGCGAGACACGGGGGAAATGAGAATTTCCTTGAAAAAGCCGAATTCCCTGTCCCATACCACACCAAGCCCCGAGTTTACAGAAGCAAAGAGAACGGTCATGCTGACAATGCCCGGGAATACATAACCCAGATAATCAAAACCTACGCTTTTAAACGAGCTTCCTAATCCGACGCCCATGATGAACAACCACATCAAAGGCTGGGCAATCGCAGTAATTATTCTGGTCCGCTCTCGCCAGAATTTCTTGACTTCGCGCAGCCAAATGACGTATACAGCTGTCAGGTCCACCTTCAATCCCATATCGCTTAGTTCATCCTTTCCTGAGTCTCATGCCGATCCTGCGTCTAAACTCTCCCCGCGAATCGGCATCTTCATCACGCATACTCTTACCGGTAAGCCGCAGGAACACGTCGTCCAGAGTTGGCTTGGCAAAATTTACTTTCTCAATCAAGCCGGTCCCTGCCTGTTCTATGAGAACAGGCAAAAGCTCATCAGCTCGTTCGGCCTCAAACTTAACCCCGCTTGCGACCGGTTCCGGGTCAATACCAAACCGTTCCCGCAAAAGAGTTGCCAGCAGGTGGGGCTGACTCGTTGCTACCTCCACCACGTCACCCTTGATAGTCTGTTTCAGCTTGGCAGGGGTATCACAGGCTACAATGCGCCCGTGATCAATGATGGCGATACGGTCGCAATTTTCTGCTTCGTCCATATAATGGGTCGTCATAAAAACAGTGGTACCGGTTTCTTCCCGCGAGCGTCTGATGTAATCCCATATGTGTTTTCGGGTCTGCGGATCCAACCCCAGCGTCGGCTCATCCAAAAACAAGACTTTGGGAAGGTGCACAAGCCCCCGGGCAATCTCCAGCCGACGCTTCATTCCCCCCGAGAAGGTCTTGACCAGATCGTTGCGGCGTTCCCAAAGGACAGCGAGATCCATGACTTCTTTTACCCGCTCCTCCAGATATCGCCCGGTAATCCCGTATATCATCCCATGGAACACCAGGTTTTCGGCAGCTGTAAGGTTTTCATCTAGGGTCGGTTCCTGGAATACCAACCCTATATTTTGCCTTACCAACGCCTGCTGGCGTTCGATATCGTAACCGGCCACCACCCCCCTTCCCGCAGTCGGCCTGAGGAGAGTACACAACATGTGAATCGTAGTGGTCTTCCCTGCACCGTTAGGCCCCAGGAAACCGAATATCTCCCCTTCCCTGACCTCCAAATTGATATGATCAACGGCAAGTATATCCCCGTAAGCGCGAGTCAACCCTTCAGTTGATATCATCATTTCCCTCTATCGACTCCCCGGTAATAATTGCAGCTGTGCTGCATATTGTTCATACTGGAGGTGAACAGCGTGCTATCTTTTAAGTCCACAGAATTAAAAGGTCTTTTCTTGAGCTGCGCCGTAGCCGCTTTTCTGGGAATTTTAGCGGCTGTCGTCGTGTACTTCAGCCCGCTCAAAGAGACGGTGCTCGACCCCCTGGTTAACCTTATCCTTATTATAGCCGTTTTCGTGGGCGGCAGTTATGTGGCCAAGACCAGGGGAAGCCGTGGATTGATCGGGGGTATTACCCTTGGAGTGATGTTTTTTATAATTATGTTCCTAATAACTCTAATCGCCAGTCCTAATCTGCCCGATCTTAAGTCCTTCCTGCAGCACATGTGCGTGTGCGTCGTTGCCGGAGCATTGGGGGGCATTTTCGGCATTGGCCTTGCTTCATAAAAAAGACTTTTTTTCTCACCAGTTCGCAAGCTAAAATATGATCATCATCAGCGGGACGCTCGAACCCGATGTGGAGTGATAGCTTGTCCGAAGCAAGGCTGAAACTGATTACAGCCCTGACCTATCTGGTCATCGTCGTCCTAGTAGGTGTAGTGGGGCTGATGTACTTCGAAAAGTGGTCCCCGCTTACCGCTATCTGGGCTACTATTATCAGCCTGAGCACTACCGGCTATGGCGACATCGTTCCTGTTACCACCGGCGGGAGGATTTTCATGATGGTCCTCATAATCGCCGGAGTGGGGGTCGTAGCTTATTCCCTGGGAGCCATCGTTAACATAACCATCGAGGGACAAATAAACCGCATCATGGGGCGAAATCCGATGGAGAAAATTATTCAAGCCTTAAATAACCATATAATCATCTGCGGAGCAGGACGGGTTGGGACCAGCGTATTGGAGATTATCCGTAACGAAAGCACCCCATACGTTTTAATAGAAAAAGACGCAGAAACCGTGGCACGCCTTCAGGCCGAGGGTATCGTGGCTATGTCTGGGGACGCCAGTAACCACGAGGTGTTGCTTCAGGCCGGCATACAGAAGGCACGAGGCCTGATCACCGCCCTGTCTGAAGATCCCTACAACGTCTTCGTCACCCTCAGTGCCCGGGCCTTAAATCCCCGCCTTTACATAGTTGCCCGGGCTGAACGACAGGAAACGGTGGACAAGCTCTTAAGAGCCGGAGCTGATCGAGTTATAACACCGGCTCAGCTTGCCGGTCAGCGCATGGCCACAGCAATGCTGAAGCCGGCCAGTGTTCAGCTTGTCGATACCCTGTTTGCAACCCACAACATAGAGGTTCAGATCGAGGAAATAACGGTGCCTGATAACTCTCCCCTAGTGAAAACTCCTATTCGACACATCAACCGCGATGATTCAAACGTGATCATAGTTGCCATCATACGGGGCGACGACATAATAGTCAGCCCGCGGGCCAACACTACCATCGAAGCAGGCGATATCTTAATCGCCATGGGTTCGCGCGAGGAACTGCGAAAACTTGAGTCGAACGTGGCCCCAAGCGGTTAAGACACTCACAGAATATATTGACAATATGTTCCTGCACCTTCAATGAAGGACTTTCTAAGTCCTGCTACGGAAGCCAAGATTTTCATTGTCTAGCGGTAAGAGCGTTAGGTGTAACGTGAGTCTGCGGCTGTCATCCCCATATTTTCAGCAGAATTCTCCTCAAGAAAGAGGGTACCCTGAAGTAGAAAACCCGCAACTCCTTCACCCCTTCATTCAACGATTCAGTGTATTATATGCAGTCGAGGTTCAATAAGTTCATTCCGGCGGAAATATCTTGATCACGTTGGTCTTCTTTCCCCTGTAGACGCGGAAAACCCCTTCCATTTGCACCTGGTGTCTGGTCAGTTGCCTTAGACACTCGTCAGTGTTATCGGGCCTTAATTTTACCGCCAAACCGCAGCTGGTAGAAATCTCGCGGGGAGTAGGCATCATGACAAATTCTGCCCCTGCTTGTTTGAGGACCTTTTCCGCCTTCAGGGCTTGAGATGTTGAGGGAAATACGATAACGCAAAAATCTAATAGACTGACTATGTCCTTCACTTGGCAGTCTTCATCCTTTCGTTCGCAACCTCTATTTTAAAACTCAGCTACGCCCACCTTAAAAAAGCTGCCCTGAGCGCTGGCAATAACTTTATCCTCAGCGTAGACCAGGGCTTCCGCAAATATGATATTCCTTCCCGCTCTTACCACTTTTCCCTTCCCCACCAAAAGACCGCTTCTGGAAGGCGAAGAAATAAAACTTATGCTACAGTCGATGGTAACCCCCCTCAATCCCAGAGAGCGAACGGCGTTCCCCATTGCTGCATCGGCCAAGGAAGCGATCAATCCCCCGTGAACTCTGCCCAAAGGATTAGCGTGACACTCGCCGACTTCAACCACCAGTTCCGCTTCCCCCGGGGCCAGGGCCGAGGTCTTTATTCCAACCAATCGATAGTAAGGAGTATTTTCGTTCGTCTCGACTATTTGACGAAAGAGTTCTTCGTTGATTCCTCTATTAACCGGTCCAGTCACCAAGCCCACCTCGCAATTTACGTTGGAAATGCCGCTGATTAACTCAGATTATAACAGATGAACGCCCCCAACGTGCCGTCTGGGCGTGGCAAAAAAATTGCACCTGTTGTACAATTCGTAGAAAGCGCGCTCAAGGAGGTTTAGCGGAGAATGAATATTGCTGTCGACAATCGCGTACTTGAAAAGTCCATGATAAGGGACATAACCCTGGCTCCCGGCGGGCACCGCAAGATCGAATGGGCGAGCCGGCATATGCCCGTCCTGAATATCCTGAAAAAAGAACTCGAGGTAGATCGACCTCTGGCAGGTAAACGAATAGCCATGTGCCTGCACCTGGAGGCCAAAACGGCTTATCTCGCTCTGACTTTACAGGCCGCCGGGGCCGAAGTAGTGGTCTGTGCCAGCAACCCCCTTTCTACCCAGGACGATGTGGTTGCGGCCCTGGTCGAAAAAGGCGTGACCGCTTTTGCCTGGCACGGGGCTACTCCAGAAGAATACAATTTGCACATCGCCAGAGCTTTGGACTGCGATCCCGATGCCATCATCGATGACGGGGGCGACTTGGTCGGGATGCTTCACCGGGAAAGGATTGCGCAGGCCCGTAACATAATCGGAGGATGTGAAGAAACAACCACAGGGATACTCCGCCTGAAGGCCATGGAGCAGGACGGCTCGCTCCTGTTTCCCATGATGGCCGTGAATGATGCGTTTATGAAGTATTTGTTCGACAATCGTTATGGAACGGGCCAATCGGTTTGGGACGGGATAATGAGAACAACCAACCTCGTAGTTGCAGGCAAGACTGTAGTCGTAGCCGGTTACGGCTGGTGCGGTAAAGGAGTGTCAATGAGAGCGAAAGGTTTAGGTGCTCGGGTAATAATAACCGAAATTGACCCCATCAAAGCGAATGAAGCTTTGCTGGACGGGTTTGAGGTTATGCCTATGCAGGAAGCTGCGCTTTTGGGGGACATCTTTATCACAGTTACCGGTAACGTAAACGTCATCCGGAAAGAACACATGCAGGTTATGAAAGACAACGCGGTTCTGGCTAACGCCGGTCACTTCGATGTCGAGGTATCGAAACCGGACCTGGAATTTCTAGCAGTGTCCAGGCGCGCTTTGAAGAACAACATAGAAGAGTTTCTCATGCCGGACGGACGCAGGCTGTATCTCCTGGCCGACGGCCGTTTGGTAAACTTGGCAGCTGCTGACGGGCACCCTGCCGAGGTTATGGATCTCAGTTTTTCTCTGCAGGCTCTGTCTCTCCTCTACGTAATCGAAAACCGATCCCGGCTTCTGCCTAAGGTTTACAATGTGCCCGAAGAAATAGACCGCAAAGTGGCCGAGCTCAGGCTGCGTTCCCTAGGAATCAAGATAGATACACTGACAGAGGAGCAGAAACAATATCTCGCCAGTTGGCAGTTTTAAGAGACAAAACAAGAGTGCGGGTTGCGGACGAGAAGGCAACAGATGAGAATAATCAGCCGGTATTCATCAAAGAATATGAACAGCCTGGCAAAGAGGGGGATTCTCGTGCTGCGATACCGCACCTTGCTAGTATTTTTCGGCATTTTGGGCCTTATAATTATTTCTTCTTACCTGTTAATGCGATGGGCAGCACCGCCTGCCCGCAAACCTTCCATCCGCGCCACTGAAGCCTCAAAAGGGAATTATTACACCATACGAGACCCAGAAGGCAAAGTGATTCTTCAGACCGGCTTTCCCATAAATGTCGGCGACCTCTTCATCAACGAAGACAATCGGGTTTTTGAGATCTTTAAGGTCGAAGAATGGAATGCATTAGCCAAACAGACCTCGCCGTCCATCGAAATTAAATCTCGACCTCTTGAGGGCAACGACATAACGGCCAGACTCTCCGGAGACCAAGCGATACCGGCTCAGGCCGCGGGTATTCATGTGGTGATATATCACACTCATTCCGACGAGTCTTATCCTATAAGCGACGGAACATCGAGCATTCCCGGAAACGGTACCATTTTTGAAGTCGGGGAAAACTTAGCGGCCAGTCTTAGGGCTTCCGGCATCAGCGTCACCCACAGCTACAACACCCACGGGCCTCACGATAGCGGGGCTTACTACCGCTCGCGCAGAACGGCCTTTCAACTCCTCAAAGAAGGGCCGGATGCCGCATTCGACGTGCATCGTGACTCAGCCCCGGCTGAAGCTTACTATACCTTGATCAACGGTTTGCCTACTGCGCGGACTATGATCGTCATAGGGCGGCAGAACCCCAACCTCAACACGAACCTGGATTTTGCCCGACGTGTAAAGAGCCGCGCCGATGATTTATATCCCGGACTTGTTCGGGGCATTTTCATCGGACGCGGCAACTACAATCAGGATCTGTACCCCACTGCACTGTTACTGGAGATAGGTACCGACCAGTTGTCCCGAGAAAGCGCCCAGCGCGGCGCCCAACATATGGGAGACGTTATCGCCGAAATCTTGCGAGGCTGAAGATGATACTTTTACGCGCTTCGCATCTCGATCAGGACTTCGCGCAGCTGTACTATGGCCCCGCTAAGGTCTTCCAGCCTTCGGTCAATTCTGACCAAAAGATAGATGCATACCACGGCGGGAAAACCGTAGTTGCCGATCTGCACCAAAAGGTCTGTCATTTTATCACCCCCTGAACCGAGAACAAACAACCGCTTTGCCTAGCCACAAACCTGAATCTTTACGGGTAGGGCAAAGCATTGACCCTTTTGTGCTCCACTCGTGAGGAACCGGTTCGCGATAACCCGTATCGACTCGTTGCGCGAGTCCCACCCGTGTTCTGGACCGGGTTCATGCCAAAGGTCTATTTTGATTTGCATACATCAGCGTTAACCGGTGTCAGACTGCCTTTTCCGTAAAAATGAAGCCCGGGTTGCCCCGGGGCTCCATTTATATCTCGAGTTCTACCGTGTCCTGGGTTACGACTCGAGCACCTAACCGACTGACCAGGTCACCGCCTGACGAAGTAAAGATGCTTTTGTTGACTATTTGCTGCATTGCCGCCTCGACCTCGGCTGCTGTCAGGTCCGGCCGCGCATCGGGTACCCTAATGGTAACCCTGCGTCCGGCAGCGTTACCGAAGATCATCTCCAGGGTTTTCTGAGTAGCCATGAGAGCTCACCTCCTTGCACAACTTTTGAAAATCACTATTCACTCTCCAGATCTGCTACATCCCGGCGCTGGATGCCGGCCACCGTCTTTTCCTGAAGGCCGGCCAATACCTGTCCAACGGCGTACACGTCGTCTGCGCTGGCCGTCGGTTTGACGTTCCTGAAGCGCCGAGCCCTGAGAATAGGGTTGCCAAGGGCGTTAACCCCGTCCTCAACGTTGATTATCAACTCACTGGTTACGGTTACGGATTGGACCGCCACGGCACTCACCTCCTTTCTGTCGCCATTGTAACCCCGCCAACACCCGCATATCGAATTGCGAGTTAAGCCAAACTAAACATCATCGCCTTCAAGAAAATGCCGCCAACCATGGTTTCCCGCTGACTTTCACAGGACTAACCGCGATTAACGGCGCAAACGCATAAACTGCTATACTCCACGGGTAATCCGCGGGGACGGTTACACGCCAAGATGGTTTACGCTGGTTTTCCCCAGCCTTGAATCAAAAATCAAAAATTCTAGCAGGGAAAAAGACCTTTGCATAGAATATCCTCAGTAAAATGGGCACGTTGAATGGTGCGCCTTTTTGACGTACTGCCAATACCTGGTATAATATGCCAGTAGTAAGAAGCAACGTTCGTCACCGGTAGGTCCGATTCCGCAACACGCCTCAATGTTGTTCCTGTGACTCGACTCCGCACTCAATGAGACAAGATTACTTCCGAAGGCCACAGTCCTGGCAATGTTCCCGAAACGGTAACTTGGGATGGGAGGAGAACTCTCGATGGACTCGCTGGACGCAGGTCTTGGTGTAATCGAGCTACTCACGGAAAACCCTTCTATTTGTGCAATCGTTGTGGACCAAAACGGGACAGTGGTATCTGTCAATTCCACCTATTTACGGGTTCTGCAAAGATCGAGAGAAGAGGTAGTCGGCAAATATATCGGCGATATTACGCCCAATACCAGGACCTTAGTGGTCTTGCGTACAGGCAAGGCCATCGTAGGGTACAACTGGTCGATAAACGGCTACAACATGATAGCCTGCGCCCTTCCCCTTATCAGCAAACAAACGGTCGTAGGCTGCTTTGCCTTCAGTCTCTTTATGGATGTATGGGATGCCAAGGATCTGGTTGAGAACCTGATGTATGAGCTCAACAGTTACCGGAACGAGGTGCGAAACCTGTATTCGGCCCGATACACCTTTGCCAGCATAGTCGGATCCTCTTACAAGATGCAGAATGTGAAGTCCCTAGCCCAACAGGCTGCTTTGCACTCATCCACCACCGTGCTCATAACCGGAGAAAGTGGTACCGGCAAAGAGCTCTTCGCCCACGCCATACACAACCTGAGCCCGCGGGCGTCTCTGCCTTTTGTCAGGGTCAACTGCGCCGCCATTCCCGAAAATCTTCTGGAATCGGAGTTGTTTGGCTACGAGGAAGGAGCGTACACCGGGGCGCGAAAAGGAGGTAAACTGGGCAAGTTCGAGCTTGCTCACGGAGGAACCGTCTTTCTGGATGAAATAGGAGAGATGCCACTTGCCATGCAGAGCAAGCTATTGGTGGTGCTGCAGGAAAAGGAATTTGAGAGAGTGGGCGGTAATGAACCCAAGCGGGTCAACGTGCGCGTAATCGCGGCTACCAACTGCGAGCTGGAAACCAAGGTGGCGCAAAAAGCCTTCCGGGAGGATTTGTTCTACCGGCTGAACGTCCTGCGGGTGGATATTCCTCCTTTGAGAGAGCGCCGCGAAGATATACCGGAACTGGCCTGCCACCTCCTTTCCAAGCTCAACCAACGCCTAAAAACGCGTGTTAATGAGATAAGCTCCAAGGCAATCGAGGCTTTGCGTTCATATCACTGGCCGGGCAATGTGCGAGAACTTGAGAATACACTGGAGCGAGCCATCATTGTCGCCGACATGCAGGGAGCAAGCATTTTGGATCCCGGCCATCTTCCCCTGCCTCTTGATGCCCGAGGCCAAGACCACACTGGCTTCGAGGTCTCGCCAGGCAAGAACGGGCATAAAGATTTGCGGACCGCGGTTGAAGAATTCGAAAAAGAGTATATAATCAGCGCCCTCAAGAATACCGGTTACGACAAAGCCGCGACGGCTAAATCCCTGGGAATCGACGTTTCTTGGCTGT
>CAYONS010000030.1:3168-22295 GCA_964405385.1 uncultured Syntrophothermus sp. | reverse complement strand
CTTCTTTTGTCGCTAAATCCGCCATTGTGCGGTGTTTTCGGGGCAGATTAACGCATACCCCCATGACACCTCATGGTGTCACCACTCGAAAACGAAAACTGCAAGTTACAAAGCAGGGGTATTACTGTCGCTATACTTGTTTATGGTGCTAGAATCCAAAGGCCGTTATTTTTATACATCACATCTGCGTTAATCAGCCCGGCACTCAGTGATAACTTGGTGCCATAATGAAGTTACCACGTGGTACAAAGTTCGGAGCTGGCATACGTCGAAAGAAAGTCACGCCTGAGTGCCGGGTCTGTGATAATCTGTGGCTCTGTGGCCCTGTGTTAGTCAGCGTCCAAATTTCTGATAAGGAGACCTCTGCATGAACGGAAAATTGTTGCCGTCGCAAGCCTTCTGGCTGATCTCGACCTCCGTATTCACATCGTACGCTCTTTACCTCCCGTCCCGCATCCTGCAGGTCGCAGGTCCGGACTTCTGGGTGGCGGAATTGCTGGCTCTTTCGGCATGTCTGCCTTTCGTGCTGGTCGGCGCTTTGGCGGGCTTGCGCTTTCCCGATCGCAGTTTTGCTGAATCGGTCAAAGCGGTCCTGGGCAAGCCGTTGGCAATCTGTGTCAACCTGTTATTTGTGGTGAGCTTCATTCTGCTTGCTGCTGCCGTGTTGCGGGGTTTTGTGGATATTCTGATTACTGCCATTCTGCCCCGGACCCCGCCTGTGGTTTTCATAGTCGCTGCTCTGGCCACTTCAGCCTTTCTGGTGATCAAGGGGATTACCGTTCTTGGCCGTTTGGGCGGGCTTGCCGGCCCTATAGTGTTCGCTTTAATGGGGGCAACCGTCCTCTTGTCCCTGCGCGAAGCTGATTTTTCTCATTTACTGCCGGTGCTTGCGCACGGCTGGACTCCGGCACTTAGTACCCTACCGCCGGTTCTCGCCTATCTCGCCGAATTCGGAGCCATTATTTTTGTTATTCACAATCTCACCCCCCCTTCGTCTGCCTTCAGAATAGGTCTGGGATGGCTGTTCTTTCAGGGCTTGACCAGCATCCTTCTTACCCTGGCAATAGTTTCGGTGCTGTCTGTCGAATACGCCGCTGCTTTGACGGCTCCTTTCCTCAGTTTGGCCCGGGGAATAGTGCTGGGAAGATTCCTCAATCGAATAGAGGCCCTGGTATTGACCGTGTGGATTTTCGGCGGCATCGTCAAGCTGGCCTTTGTCCATTACCTGGCAGTGTCTGTCTTAGCCCAGACGTTTTGCCTGAAACGAGAACAAGTATCGGCCTTGCCTGTAGCTCTCCTTGTGGGAGCGCTTTCCCTCGAGATATTTCCGAATATTTTTAACCTGATTGATTTCCTGTCATCTGTGCTCTCTTGGTATCACCCCCTGGTTTTTTTCATGTTCCCGGCACTGGTCTGGGTCGTCGCCGTTATACGGAAACAGGGAATCTCTTCTAAAGACACCCTGAGAACGGCTTACCTAGACTTCAAGCTGGGATTAGCCGCCTTTGCCGCTACGGTTAAACAAGCCTACTATTCGGTTATCTCGCCTTCACAGTTCCATCAGCCTTAGCCTGGCATCAGCCTCAAAAACTGGCCACAGATACACACAGGGCCACAAATGTACACAGACCCGGCACTCAGGCGTGACTTTCTTTCGACGTATGCCAGCTCCGAACTTTGTACCACGTGGTAACTTCATTATGGCACCAAGTTATCACTGAGTGCCGGGCAGATATTATTTTTTAGCTGGAGCCTTTTATTGTATAATCAGAACATGATATTTCCTATCCCCAGAAAGGAGAATAAGGACTTGAAATACGTCGTGGTACTGGCAGACGGCATGGCCGATTATCCTATACCCGAACTGGGACACAAGACCCCGCTCGCTTGCGCGCGAACCCCGAACCTGGACTTCTTGGCCTCCAAGGGGATAATGGGCATGGTAAAGACCATTCCCGACGGGATGCCCCCTGGCAGCGATGTGGCAAATCTCTCGGTGATGGGGTATGATCCGGCCCGTTACTACACAGGACGGTCTCCTTTGGAAGCAATGGCTATGGGCGTTGAGCTTGAGCCGGGCGATGTCGCTTTCCGTTGCAACCTGGTCACTCTTTCGGAAGAAGGCGATTTCCCTCAAAAGACGATGGTCGATTACAGTTCGGACGAAATAACCAGCACCGAATCTGCCCAGCTGATAGCCGCTGTCAAAGAGCGTTTCGACAGCGAGGACATACGCTTCTACCCTGGGGTAAGCTACCGCCATCTCATGGTATGGAAGAACGGTCCTCTTGATCTGGAGCTAACCCCGCCTCACGATATTTCAGACCGGGTAATCGCCGAGCACCTGCCCCGGGGAGAAGGCAGCGAACTGCTGCTCAGCCTTATGCAGGAAAGCAACCGTTTCCTGCCCTCCCACCCGGTTAACCTGGCCAGGGTGCAGCGCGGGCTGCGACCCGCTACTTCCCTCTGGTTCTGGGGGCACGGCACCAAACCGGCCTTGCCGCTATTTGCAGACAAATACGGTCTCAGGGGCTCGGTAATCGCTGCCGTGGATCTTACCAAAGGCATAGGGGTGTGCGCCGGTCTCAGGATGGTTAATGTCCCCGGGGCCACCGGAAATATTCATACCGACTTTCGGGGAAAAGCCCGGGCCGCCCTCAAAGAGTTGGAAGATGGGCAGGATTTTGTTTACATCCACGTAGAAGCCCCGGATGAGGCCGGGCACCGCGGGGAACTGGAAACCAAGATAAAGGCTATAGAAGAAATCGACGAAAAGGTGATAGGGGAGCTGCTCTCCGGCCTTGAGCGGCTCGGCAGGTATCGTTTGATGGTTTTGCCCGACCATCCCACTCCCCTGGCCGTTCGCACCCATACCGCAGAGGAGGTGCCTTTCGTTATATTCGACAGCGCAAAGCAACACAAGAGCGAGCGGAGCGCGTACGATGAAGCCTCGGCCCGCAGCACCGGCCTGCGTGTGGAAAAAGGTTACGAACTCATGGATTGGTTCATCAGAGGTTAAAAAGTTTGCATGAACCCCAAAAAACCGTTGTCGTGGCCGGGCCAAGTCCTGTGCCGGGCACACAAAAACGGACCTTCAGGATCATCACATCCTGAAAGTCCGTTTATTTTCTTATGGTGCGGCAGAAGGGACTCGAACCCCCACGGTGTTACCCGGTAGATCCTAAGTCTACTGCGTCTGCCAATTCCGCCACTGCCGCTCTGTTAACTGTCACTAATTATATATGAGCCATTCACCTTTTTCAAGGCGGTCAGGCGGCCCGCCGCAACGGCCGGCCTCCCCTGCTGCCATCAGTCATCACTAGGTATATAGAAGCGCCAGGCGCACCACCATTCCTCGGGATGCTCGTCCGGCGGGCAGCCAACACATTCGGTCTTAATGCGGGGATCAATGGTGCTGGCGAACGTCCGGTATTCGACAACACCCGCCGACTTACACGGGTAATCCTCCAGCCCCTTGCTCTTGCGCGCGCTCTGGACCCGGCAGTCGTTCATCTGGAATATGATGCTGTTAGGCGACTCGTCTATGATGGTCTGGACGTTGATCCTTGAATAAAGCCTGAACCGCAGCGCTTTCTTCAAGCCTTCCAGTCCCGCATAGTCCGGTAAGCCTAAGAGCCTCTTGATGGACCAGGCTTCAAACGGCGAGAACCTGGCCCAGCAGGTGTCGTTGCAGCGCTTGGCATCGAACATTCCTACTGTTCTTTCTACCGCCTGGAACCAAACTCCGTCCACGGCCAGCCAGTTAAGAGCAAGGTTATCGATAATTTCCAACAGCTTTTCTCGGGGCATTTCCAAAAGCGGCTTCGGTATTCCCTTTTCCATCTCAAATCCGAACACTTTGGAGAATCTTCTCATCTGAACGTTGTACGCATCGGTCAAGGCTATTTGCAGGATGTCCAGGGCCTGAGACATGCCGAGTTGGTATTCGACCTCTCTGAACCACATGGTGTGGTGGACCATCACACGATGAACGAGGTCGATCAAAAACCGTGCCAACTGGTCCTGGCTCATGTCCTCGGGCTTCTCAATCTCGGCAATACCCGGAGCCCTTGTTTCCTGCGGAGCTACTCCCTCGCCCACAGCAATCCCTCCCGTAATAGATTTTTCTTGTAGCAAATAAACTGCAGATGCCCATATCTTTGAACCTACTCCCAGGATGGCGCACAAACTGACGCCAGCGACGTCAATAGCCTGAGGAAAACTCAACGATCTATGGTTGCCGGTGACGTTACCGTCCGGCATCGAGGGGCATCTGTGCACCGAATAAAAGGCTGCCTTGCAGCTACGAGAAAAATACACCTCCTCTCTTACTCTTTTTATCCCTCCACGAGCTACGTCTTCTTTCTCTTTAATCAATATTAAACCACATGGCCGCTTTCTTTGCCAACCAATTAACCCATTTGTGAAATGCCCAACGGCAATTCGAGGCCAACTTAATGATACGACCCGGCACCCCGCCGTCTTCTTGCGCAGCTGGGCACCGGGTCCAGACGCCTTGTGAACCCGTTTTATGGTTATAAACTGCTAATCATCAACTAGGGCAGGAATATCCCTTCCGGGTCCACCTTAGTGTAGAGGAGTTCAATGTCGTGGTAGGTAGGAGGCTTGGTCTCGCCGCTGACCCTGGAAATGTTCAGGTCGAAGTCCACGTTGTTCTTCACATCTTCGGCAGAGAAGCCGGGATGTACAGTGTCCAGGTACATAATGCCTTCCTCATCGAAGCGGAAGACCCCCATATTCGTGATGACGGCTTCAATTCCGCCCCGGTAAAACTTGCCGTATACTTCCTTGCGGTGAGCCCATTCGCCGCTGGGCCATTTCTTTATGCGCCATCCCGGGGAGGTGATGTAGTCCACGTGTTCTTTGAACCTTCTCTTCTCCTGAACCATAATGTAAACGGACCTTCTCGCCAGAGAGTTGATGTCGGGGTTACCGCCGCTTCCGGTGAAACGTTTCTTGGGGCTGGCGTAGTTACCTACTACCGTGGTATTCACATTGCCGTACTTGTCTATTTCGGCACCGCCTAAGAAACCGAGGTCTACATAACCGTTATGAAGCTGTCCGTAGAAAGCCTCGGTCAGCCCGGCTGCCAGTGCTGCTTGATAGGCGCAGCGGGCGTCTCCGACGGATGTCGGCAGGTCAATCGGCCGGCCGTCGATGGATCCTGCTTCGTATATGCAAACCGCGTTGGGGGCATGCGAAAGCTGGGCCAGCATTATAGCCAGCATGGGCAGGCCGGTACCGGCAAAAACAACGTCTCCGTCCCGGACTTCCCGGGCAGCAGCAACTGCCAGAAGATCTATGGGTTTGTATTCACCCGGCTTGCAGAATTCGTTCTTCGCCGACATTTATCTCGTCCCCCTTTTCACCCGTGTAGAATAGCCCAGGGCTGCATTAGCTCTCAGTTTTTCCAGTCGAGTAATCCCGAGCTTAGCCAGATACTCTTCGTGATTCTTGACCCCGAATATCCACTCATCAGCCCACTTGTTAAAGCCATCCTGGGATTTGGAAGCCGCGTAGAAAGTCCTTATGAAATCGGCATCAACGTCATAGTATCCCTGGGAGCCGGTTGGGTGAGCCCCCCATGGCAGTTCGACCACATAGTCTATGGCATAGCCGGTGGCTATATTGAGCTTCGGCTCCTGGCGCAGGTAGCTGTCGGGTACTATTTCCTCCGCCAGCACTATGACTTTGTCCGCGGCTTTAATAGCTTCTATGTCGGTGTAGGTCTGGGCATTTACGCGAACCGTGCCCTCATCGCCGACTTGAGAAGCATAGATGAGTGCCCAGTCGGGATTGACAGCAGGCATAAGGAGCAGTTCTCCCATGTTGTAGAAGGGGTCCTTTATCATGTCGTATTTCTTCAGGGGGATCTTGGGATTGGAGCCGTCTCTCAGACCGGCCTTACCGAGCATATCGAATTCCGGATTCAAAATGTCAGTGCCCATGGTCAAAGCAGTCGGGAAGAAGGGTAGGCCGTACGCGCCTGCCAACAGTCTTGCTACGCAATGAGCGTGGCTGTAGTCTTCTGTAATGATGGTTCCCTTCACCTGAGCCGCTGCTACCAATTCACCTAATTTCCCGTAAAGCTCGTGCCCGACCCAGCAGGACTCCCATATCTTGATACATCCTGCCCCGGCCAGCACCTCGGTATGGGTTCCTCCGTTGACCTCAAAGAGATGCAGGTTCTTCTTGCCCTGGCGGACCAGCTCGTAGACCAGAGCCATGGGGCGGCGCCAGATGGTAAACCCGCTGAAAGTCAACAGGTCACCGTCCTTGATGAGACTGGCCGCTTCTTGCAGCGTAATTCTTTCCGGTTTACCCATTACTCTACCTCCTCCTCCTTAATCTGAAAACAAGTATGAAAATCCGTTACCACTTGGGTAAGGGGTAACGGGATTTTCCACTACATACCTAGAAGCGCCCGATGACGTGCCTGCCGATGATCATTCTCTGAATCTGGTTCGAACCTTCGTAGATCTGGGTAACCTTTACGTCCCTCATCATGCGCTCCACAGGGAACTCCTTGCAGTAGCCGTAGCCGCCCATGAGCTGTACGCAGTTGGTGCAGACTTCCATGGACGTGTCGGTGGCAAATTTCTTGGCCATGGAAGCTTCCTTGCTGTGAGGCAGCCCGTTATCTTTGAGCCAGGCAGCCCGGTATACCAAGAGCTGAGCCGCTTCCAGGGCTGTCGCCATGTCGGCTACCATGAACTGGACCCCCTGGTTCGCCGCCAGCGGACGCCCGAACTGCTTTCTTTCCTTGATATAGTTCACGGTATACTCGAGAGCGCCTTCACCGATGCCGAGACCCTGTGCCGCTATAGTTATGCGGCCGCCGTCAAGAAGTCCCATAGCCACCTGGAAACCGTTGTTAATCTCACCCAAGACGTTCTCTTTCGGAACCTTGACATTGTCGAAGTAGAGCTCGACCGTCGGCGAACCGTTCATGCCCATCTTTTCCACCGGCTTGCTCATAGTGAAGCCGGGAGTGTCCTTTTCGATTATGAGGCAGGTTATTCCCTTGCCCGGCGGTTGGGAAGGATCGGTCTTGACGAAAGTGCAGTAGGTAGTAGCATAGCCGCCGTTAGTAATGAATATCTTGCTTCCGTTCACTATGAAGTAATCCCCGGCATCCTCGGCGCGGCAGCGGATTGATGCCGCGTCTGACCCGGCGTTAGGCTCGGTCAGAGCATAGGCGCCGATTATCTCGCCGGTAGCCAGCGCCCTCAGGTATTTTTCCTTGGTCCTCTGCGAGCCGTAGAGGTAGGTGCTCATGCAGCCCAGGCCCGTATGAACCGCCATTATAACCGCGGTCGACGCGCAGGCCTTTGCCAATTCCTCTATGAATATGGCAAAGTCCAGGTAAGTACCGCCGGCTCCACCCCACTCTTCCGGAATGGGAATCCCGGTGAGTCCCAGGTCAGCGAGCTTCTTAAAAGTTTCCATGGGGAAACGGTGTTCTCTGTCGATCTCAGCAGCCAGCGGCTCAACTTCGTTCTTCACGAACTTACGGACCATATCTCTCAGCATTAAGGTTTCTTCACTCAGTTGAAAATGCAATATCCTCACCCCTTTTGTTGTTTCAGCTTCGAAACCTGACAAAACCTCGTGGTTTACTTGCTGTAATCGTAGATGCCTTTACCGGTCTTCCTTCCCAGCCAGCCGGCCTGTACGTACTGTTTCAGCAGCGGGGACGGACGGTACTTCGGGTCTCCGTAGCCTTGGTACATTACATTGAGAATGGCCAACACCGTGTCCAGGCCAATCAGGTCAGCCAAAGCCAGCGGTCCCATCGGATGGTTCATGCCCAGTTTCATGATGTTGTCGATGTTCTCCGCCGGGGCCACTCCTTCATACAGTTCCCACAGAGCTTCGTTAATCATTACCTGGAGCACGCGATTCGACACAAATCCGGGTACGTCTTTGCACCATACCGGCACCTTGCCCATCTTGATGGAGGCCTCTTCTACGACCTGGTATACCTCGTCGCTGGTGGCCAATCCCCGGATAATTTCCACCAGCTTCATGACCGGCACCGGATTCATGAAGTGCATGCCTATGACCTTCTCGGGTCTCTTGGTGCAGGCCGCAATCTGGGTTATGGGCAGAGACGAGGTGTTGGTAGCGAGAATGGTGTGTTCGGGACAAATCCTGTCCAGTTCGCTGAAGATATTCTTCTTGATGTCGAAATTCTCAACCACAGCCTCGATTACCAGATCCGCGTCCTTGGCATCCTCGAGGCTTACCGATTTGCTGATGCGTCCGAGAATTGCATCCTTTTCTTCCGCGGTTCTCTTGCCTTTTTCTACGTCCTTGGTCAGATTCTTTGTAATTACTCCCAAGCCTTTTTCCACCAATTCCATGGTTATGTCATACTGGACCACTTCGTATCCAGCCTGGGCCGCAACCTGGGTAATACCAGCACCCATTTGCCCCGCGCCAACTACAAATATTTTCTTAACCTCCACTTTCGTAACCCCCTCCGTATATTGATCGCTCGGACGTTACCAGTATCTATTCAACCTTGATCATCATGGCATCGCCCTGAGCCGCGCCGCTGCATATGCCGCACACTCCGAGTCCGCCGCCGCGCCGCTTGAGCTCGTAGGCCAGGGTCATCAGTATGCGTCCTCCCGAGGCTCCAATGGGATGTCCGAACGCAATAGCCCCGCCGTTGACGTTAACCTTGTCATCCAGTTCCTCATCAGTCAAACCGAGTATGGCTTTACCGCTGGTAAGGGCTACCGCTGCGAATGCCTCGTTGATCTCAATCAGGTCGATGTCTTTTATCGACATTCCCTTCTCGTCTAACAGCTTCTTGATGGACAAACCAGGCACAGTAGCTATATACCTGGGCTCCTGCGAGACTTCGGCATAGCCCAATACCGTAGCCAGAGGCTTAATTCCCAGTTCATCGGCCTTTTCTTTAGCCATCAGTACCAGAGCACTAGCCCCGTCGTTGGTTCCGGGAGCATTGCCGGCGGTTATGGTCCCCTGCGGGTCGAACACTGGAGGCAACTTGGCAAGATCTTCGTAGGTACAACCAAACCTGGGTTGCTCGTCATTTTCCACTGTAACCGGTTTCTTGCCCGGAATCGTTACGGGTACGATCTCGTCCTTCAGTCTCCCCGCTTTAATGGCTTCTTCGGCCCGGTTCTGGCTGCGTAACGCCCAGCGGTCCTGCGGCTCGCGGTCCAATCCGAATTCCCTTGCCACTTCAGAGCCGTGAATCGCCATGTGCCGGTTGTAGAAAGCGCACCACAGACCGTCCCATACCATCAAGTCGGTGCAGTTCTTGTTAGGAACGCCCATTCTCGCGCCCCAGCGCATATCGAAAAGGCCGAAGGGGATGTTAGACATGCTCTCCATCCCGCCGCCTACGGCTATATCGATGATCCCTGCCTGAATCATGCGGTAAGCGAGGGCACAGGTAATGATTCCCGAAGAACAAACCTTGTTGACGGTAATAGAAGGAGTCTCCACCGGAATACCGGCCTTAATCGCCGCCTGGCGACTGGGAACCTGTCCGCACCCAGCCTGCACGACCTGACCGTAATAGACGTAATCTACCTGCTCAGGCTTGATACCCGCCCTGTTAATCGCTTCCTTAATGGCAATTGCTCCAAGCTCTACAGCTTTCAAGGACTTCAACGCTCCACCAAATCTACCGAAGGGCGTTCTTGCTGCTCCTACAATTACTACCTCTCTCACGTTCCATTCCTCCCTTTCAAGTGTTGTA
Source organism: uncultured Syntrophothermus sp. (assembly GCA_964405385.1). Taxonomy (GTDB): domain Bacteria; phylum Bacillota; class Syntrophomonadia; order Syntrophomonadales; family Syntrophothermaceae; genus Syntrophothermus. Next base: position 12,532 of record CAYONS010000030.1, on the reverse strand, counting down.
AACAACTGCAAACCTATCTCCCCCTTCTATCATCCCCCTTCCTGCACCACCACCTTCGTTTCCCAGCCTCGAGGCTAACCTAGCCTCCTACGTCTTTGTAGGCAGAAAAACCCCGTCCACGAAAAAGACGGGGCTCAAAGGCTCTCTTCATCCGCTTATAGTATTCGCTTTTAGCTAGTCCCTATCCGGTAAGATTTACTATATCGTCAAGTACCCTTCCTTGAAAAAACACCCCCAGGAGCTCGGGGCTCTCCGTGCAGAGAGGTCATCAGACCCGGGGGTAGGGAGGGTATCCCACAAACTGTGTCAGTCATTCCTGGTTCGCCAGCATCTCGGTCTCTCACTTCTTGTTGTCGCTTCCGGAGACACTCGCCAACGGTTCCTCTCTCAGATAATTCTTATAACCGCAGCGGGGGCATTTGATCTCTAGTTCTCGGCATTCTCTGTATTTTCCTAACAGTTTATTGCACTTTTGACACCTGAATTCTTTCAATGTGCGTTCCCCCTTCACCGCCAGCTGTTACCAAGAACAAGCACACAAACTCACCGCCTCGACTAATTTCTGTCTATTCTCCCCGGCGAGGCTTAGGGGCTCCTATACGGCTATTGTGCATGCTATCCATCAATTCCACGATTTATCTATCACTCACACTTCTATTTCCATTAGCATTCCTCGAGCCTAGAAGAAAAATGCTTCCGCGCCGTGCCGCCGTACCTTCACACGGCGCGGGCGACTAGTAAGGGAAGTAATTCGGAAAAATTAACGTGACGCGTGCTTCCGATAGGAGCTTCCCGGCAACCGCTTAACTACAGTGCAAGTTGCGTGCCACCGACAGCAAACAACCGGAAACTCTTCAAGAACGCCATCAAATTGGACAACCCCCGCAAAACAAAAAAAGAGAAAGCTCAAACCCTCTCTTTCACATTTATTGCGTTTACGCAACAGCAAATATTTGTATTCGTTTTTTCCGCTGTTGCAGATCTGCCGGGGGTGTTGCACTGGCGCAACTAATTGAATTTATTTATCAAGCCGTACTTAGCCGCCTTCCTTACAATGGTTGAAGCATCGACCCTGAGCTTGCGGGCTATTTGTCTGGTAGTCCGGTATTCGGCGTAGGCCCTCTCTAATATCTGTTTCTCCACGCTCTCGACCGCGTCTTTCAGAGGCAGAATGCCCACTACGCGCACTTCCGCCCTGTTGCCTGTACCCCCTTTGCCTAAATGAGGAGGCAGATCCTCGGCCTTCACGGTATCGCCATCCACAGTAACCAGCAATCGTTCAACCAAATTCTCCAGTTCCCTAACATTTCCCGGCCAGTCGTATTCCATTAAGATATCGATGGCTTCACGAGAAAAACTCCTCTCAATGCCGTACTTTTGATTTATCATCCTTACAAAATGGGCCACGAGCAGAGGTATTTCTTCCTTCCTCTCCCTTAAGGGGGGCACATAAAGGGGGATTACATTGAGACGGTAATAAAGATCCTCACGGAACTGCTTGTTTTGCACCATTTCTTCGAGATTGCGGTTTGTTCCGGCAAGGATTCGAGCATTTATCCGGATGGGTCTGGTACTCCCTACTCGTGTGACCTCCTTGCTCTGTAATACGCGTAAAAGCTTTACCTGAAGGTTAAGCGGCAATTCACCGATCTCATCCAAGAAAAGCGTTCCCCCGTCTGCCATTTCAAAATATCCGGCTTTTCCTTCTTTTTTCGCCCCGGTAAAAGCCCCGGCTTCGTACCCGAACAGTTCTGATTCGAGGAGATGTTCGGGAATAGCCCCACAGTTCACCTTGATAAAAGGCCCTTCCCGCCGGCTGCTGTTGTTGTGTATGGTCTCGGCTATTAACTCTTTCCCCGTTCCCGATTCCCCGGTTATTAACACCGTAGAATCTACCTGTCCCACTCTTACTACCATTTCCATCAGCTTGCGCATGGCAGTTGAACCGACAACCAAGCGATCCGAGCCCGCATACTGCAGCCTCAAGGCGGCAAGTTGGGTTTCGTAGTGCTGGCTCAAACTACGGGCCTGTTCCAGTTCTTGCTGGAGTCGGGTCAGTTCCGTCATATCCCTCACGTTATAAACAATACCGGTAACCCGCCCTTCCTCATCGCAAACGGGGGTTCCCGTCCACAGCACAGCCTTGCCATCGGCGGTGGACTCCAAAAAACTGCGGGGTTCTTGGGCCTTGTTATCCCAGGTCACTGTCCCCTCTGAGACTATCCCTTTTTCGATCAGAAACCGCACATTCTGACCCACCAAAGATTCGGATTCAATACCGGCAATCCGCTGAAAGGCCTGGTTGGCCCGCAAAATAGTTCCGTCTTCCCCGGTTATCAGGAGGCCGTCGAACGACGACTCGATAAGAGCATTCAGCACCTCGTTCAGTCTTTTTACAACTTGCAACTCTTGGGAAACCGCTTCTAACTCCGACACATCCTGCAGTACCGCTACCGCTCCAATGAGAGTACCCTCTTTAAATATCGGGCTGCGGTTGGAAACGAAGCAACGGCCGTTCAGCCATATCTTCTGCGCCGTTTGCGGTCTGCCCTCTCTCAGAACCTCTAATATACCGGTGTTGGGTATTATCTCGGTTACATGCCTGCCCAGAGCGTCTCTTGCACGGATCTTCAGGACCTTTTCTGCGGCTTGGTTAACCAGCTTTATTATCCCGTTCTCATCCACAGCAATAATCACATTGTGAGTGGCGTTTATTACCGCTTTCAGTTCATTGCTCATCCGCAGGTAGGAGTCCAGGAAAGCCTCCAGAAAGTCGGAATGGGTAACAATGCCTACTATTTCTTCCCCGTCTACTACCGGTATTCTTTTGACAGTCGTGCGGAAATAATGAGAAAGCTCCTCCTCCGGGCGAGCCACGAACACCTCCTTGGTCATAACCTCTCTTACGGGAACGGACATATCCCTTTCTTGGCTGACCAACCGCAAAATATGGCTTTTGGTCAATAGCCCTATAACTCTTCGCCCTTCGTCCACCACAGGAGCCCCGTCTATACCGTTTTCTACCAGGACTCTGGCAGCTTGGCGGACTGACATATCGGGATGCAAAAGAACCGGGTTCGGAGTCATGATATCTTGGAGCCTCAACCTGACCACCTCTCCCTCACCTTAAAGCATCTAACCCTTTAATCTATTAGGTTCTGCGTGTATACTGCCCCGCGCCAGCGAAGCGAAGATACCGCCGACGCAGGTAAACGCGAACAAGCCCAGTATTATTTTCATGCTCAACAGGAAAGGCCCTGTTTGAGCAACGTCCAATCTCGCCTTGCCCATCACCGCACCGATAACAAGGGCTACCAGAGTCATGCTGAAGCTCTGCCCCACTAGCCTCATGGTACTCAAGGTAGAAGAGGCTATGCCGTACTGGTGAACCGGGACCGAACTCATAACCGCGTTGTTGTTGGGCGGGGCAAAAAGACCGAATCCTAAGCCCATTACTATCAAAGTGATGACGACGTAAACTAGAGAAGTGCCGGGATTAACGAACTGGTACATCAGCAGTCCGGCCATGGTCAAGGCCATGCCCCAGGTAGCCACGATCTGGGGCTCCACCTTATCTGACAGCCTGCCCGAGTAAGGCGAAACCAAAGCCATAACTACAGGCTGGGCGAGCATCACAGTCCCCGCGGCTTGAGCGGTCAGCCCCTTAACGGTCTGAAGGTATATGGACAAGAGGAAAGTTATTCCTGAGGTCGCCATGTAATTGATGAACGCTGCCAGGTTGGAGAAGGCGAAAGGACGGTTGCGAATCAATACCCTCAATTCGATCAGGGGTGACGGCGAATGCAGTTCCCGGTGTACGAACAGAACCATAAGACCGATTCCTAACCCCAAAAGCCACTTGCCCATCGTTGACGTAGCCACGATAGAAAGCCCGTACATAATGGCTACGAGGCTGGCCGTATACAAAGCCGCTCCCGCAAGGTCGAACTCGGCGTCTTTTTCACCAGCTTCATCTGTTCTTATCCTGCTCGCAGCCACCAGAGCGGCTGCCGCCAGAACGGTTATAAGGTAAAAGATAACACGCCATCCTAGATAGTGTGTGATAACCCCACCCAGAACCGGTCCTGCAGACACTCCAACGTACACTACGGCCGAATTTATGCCCAGGAATCTGCCCCTCATCTGGGGAGGGATAACCGCAGTTAACAAAGCCATGCCCGTGCCGAATATACAAGCCCCGCCTATTCCCTGCAATACCCGCATGGCCAAGAGCAAAGAAGAAGATTTAGATAAACCGCCCACCAAACTGGTCAGACCGAAAACGGCTATCCCTGCTACAAACAGAGGTTTTCGCCCCCGTATGTCTGCCAGCCTCCCTGCCGGCAGCAAAAGAGCCGCCGAGGCCAGCATAAAACTGGTAGACATCCAGGTCAAGGCTACCACGTTGGCCCCTAGATCTCGGCCTATCGCCGGTATAGCTATGTTAATAGCACTCCCCGTAAAGGGAGTTAAAAAAGATGTAATGCACACCGCTACTAAGGTGAACCGTTGTTCTTCCGTCAGCAATCAATTCGCCTCCATGTTTTCAATTTAACCGCACGGCCCTGCAGCTGTCCAGACCGGTTTTGTGGTAAAGAACGTTGCAAAAACTCCCAAGTACAGGTATTCTGTAAAGTAGCTTTTGATGTCAAAGGGAGGTGGCTTTCGTGACTGAATGCATCCTCTGCAGGCGCAAAGTGCTCGTAGTAGATAACAAAAACCTTTGCGGTGAATGCCGGGCTTCCATCACCTTAGAGGTAGCAACCCGCCTGGACATGATCTACCTTCATTACCGCATCGTCCAAGAGTCGAAGGACTTCGAGGAATGTCTTTGCGCTTGCGACCGCATAATAAAAGAAGCCGAAGCCCTTCTCCCCTACGAAGAACTGGAAGTAGAAGTCGCGCCTCCTCTACCCTCGGAAATCATTGACATGGTGCGGGAACTGAAGGACGATCTCATCATCGAACAAGCGGAACGCCTCCTGGAATCCCGGGAAACAAACACCCCTTCATCAGATAATGAAGCAGCAACGGTTCGCGATTGGTCCACGGATATCTTTTCCAGACTACAGGAATTAAAAAGCAAGATGTCTGATCCGTCCCGGATGAACGAGGTCGAAGAAAAACTCATCCGGGCTGAGAAAAGTTAAAGAAAGAATGACCTATCAGAGCAGATGTTTTTCCGGAAAATGTAGCGAGACCTCTTCCAAGAGCCAGTCGTGGATCCGGCCGTTGGTAGCTACGATGTTTCCGGTCTCCATGAAAGTCTCTCCGCCCTTCCAGTCGGTAACCCTGCCGCCTGCTTCTCTGACGATCACGCTCCCCGCGGCAATATCCCAGCAGTGCAGGTTAAGTTCCAGAAAACCGTCAAAGCGGCCGCAGGCCGTCCAACATAGATCCAAGGCCGCCGAGCCCGGCCTTCTCAGGCCGTGGATTTTAGGTATTATATGGGAAAAGAGCTGAAAATAGCTCTGCACAAAGCGAAAGCTACGGAAAGGAAAACCCGTAGTCAGAAGACAGCTGCCCGGCTGTTCCGTTTCCGTAACTCTTATCTGCCTCCCGTTCAGATACGCCCCTTTCCCTTTCTCTGCCACAAAAACCTCCTGGAAGTTGGGATCAAAAACCACGCCTCCCCAAAGCTCCCCTTCCATCTCGTAGGCGATGCTCACGCAATAGATGGGCACCCCGTGAACGAAGTTTGTGGTTCCGTCCAGCGGATCTATATACCATCGGACTCGCGTCCCCTCTTTTCCTAGGACTGATCCCCTTTCCTCGGCCAGGACCTCGTCTTCAGGAAACGAAGCGTTTATGACGGCCAAAATGGCTTCTTCGGCCTGCTCATCTACCTCGGTCACGATATCGTTTATGCTCTTATAGCGTATCGACTCCAGGCAGACGCTTCCTCGGGCTTGTTTGATGACTTCAGCCGCCGCCTCTGCCGCTTTCAACGCCACCATGGTTCTTTCAGAGAACTCTACACCCATCAGCCACACTCCTTGCCCAATCCTCGCATTAAAAAGGCCGGGGTCCCGGCCTCGCACATGCACACTCGATTGGCACGATTCTTCTATGCGTAAATGTTCACTAACTCGCCCGGGTTCTTCTCCTGATCTGTCTTCGCCGGTCCGGTCACGGTAACGGTCCTGCCTCCGGCTACATAAGTCCTCCCGCACTCCGGACAGGTCGCGTAATAGAACTGAACATACTGGTAAATAACCTCTTTGCCTTCCCTCTGCGCCTCGGCCCTTTCCCTCTGTACGTGCTCGTTTTCGTGGGCGGCTACTGCTACCCCGGCTGCAGCCGGGGATAGATACGTTGGCGCCTTCATCGAAACCCCGGGATCATTGGATCTGTCCTGATACCTGCGGCTTTGACAGGTCTTGCACGGTATGATACCCAGTCGCTTGAGCTGCTTTTCGGTTGCCTGGCTGCCCAAAGTACTTACCTGGTCAGTATTGCTAAAGCCGGTGTCTTCTTTCAGAAGCAAGCCACCTGCCTCTTTTCGCCCAAGGGCGTCGGCGCGCACCCCGGGAGGGCCTGGGGAATGCTCGTTTCCGTTCCCAGGCCTGGTCGGCGAATATATTGGGTACCCGAGCCTTTCCGTCGAAGGGAAACTTATTCTCATGAACCTACACCTGTTTTTCACATCAGAAAAATCGCTTTAGTCCATTTTACCCCAACCGGCTCCGGGTAAAAAGGCCTGACAACAAAAAAGCGGGCTTTCGCCCGCAGCCTAGGCACGAAGGCTAATAGTGCTAAAATACCAAAGACTTGGGAGCCTGGGCCAGGATCTCAACCGCAGCGTACATATTGGTTATTTCCCCGACTTGAAGCTTGTCCTTCAAGCCGTAATAGTCCAAACACGTGCCGCAGGAGAGGATCCGTACCCCTTTGCCTGACAAAGCTTGCAGGTGGTCTAATACAGGTGAACCTTCAGTGGTCAGGTATACCCCGCTATTCATGAAAATAAGGTGTGAAATGCCGGACTCAAGCTCGGACAGAGCATAGAGGAAGCTCTTCATAAGGGCATCGCCCAGTTCGTTTTCCCCCACACCGAAACGGTTGCTCTTGATTAGAACAGCAATCTCCCGGTTGCTCTGTTCCTTGGCCGCTTTTTCCCCTTCACCCCTGACCATATGGATGTGGTAAACCCCTTCTTTTTCCTCTACAGTTACGTCGTACCCCTGGCTCTTGGCCAGTTTAGTCACGTTTTCCAGGGCCGCCTGGTTGTCCACCACTGTAGTAATTCTTTGGGCATCATCCTTCTCCATCGCCTTCTTGGTCAGAATAACCGGTTGGGGACAAGATAGGCCCCTGGCATCTACTATCGCTTGATCTCTGAAGTCCAAGTCTACATCCCCCTTTGACAAAATGGTGACACCGCAAGATCTCATGAGGGTCTACTACGGGGCAATTCGCCTGCCGCAGTCATCTCCTGGCTATATCGTAGACCGCCCGCACTGCTGCGTCTATGTCCTCTTCGGTTGTAAAATACCCCGGACTCAACCTGACTGCACCCTTCTCCAGAGTGCCGACAGTCCTGTGAGCCAGGGGAGCACAGTGTAGCCCCGACCTGCTTACAATGCCGTAAAACTGGTCCAGCATAAGGCTCACTTCCCCGCAATCCATATCCGCAATGTTAAAGGAAACTACCGCCGTCCGCAAAGCCGCTTCCTCAGGCCCGTACAGCTCGACCCCTTTTATCTCGCGGAGGCCTTCCATCAATCGTTGGGTAAGGTGAAGCTCGTGCTTCCTGATTGCCTCCAGCCCCTGGGCCTTCAAATACTCAACTGCCGCCAAAAGACCGGTTATCCCCGGAGTATTCGGTGTGCCGCTTTCCAAAAGATCAGGCATGGTATCCGGCTGCTCCAAAAACTCCGACTTGGAACCGGTACCCCCTTGCTTGAGTGGCCTTAGGTTTATTCCCGGCCTAACGTAGATACCCCCGGTTCCCTGAGGTCCCATAAGCCCCTTGTGACCGGTAAAGCACAACATATCGATACTCTGAGTCTCGACATCGATGGGTAATACCCCGGCAGTCTGAGCCGCATCCACTATAAAGATTATGTCTCGCTCTCTGGCTATGCTTCCCACCTCTTCGATAGGCATTATGGTACCCGTCAGGTTGGAAGCGTGGAGTATACATATGGCACGGGTATTGGGGCGAATCGCTTTCTTGACGTCCTCGGGATCAAGGAATCCCTGAGGGCTGCACGGCACTGCCGTCCACTCGACCCCCGCAGCCTGCAAGGCGTAAAGGGGTCTGGCCACCGCGTTGTGTTCCATGCTGGTGGTTAGCACATGGTCTCCCGGGTTTAACAAGCCTTTGAGCGCGACGTTAATGGACTCGGTAACGTTCAACGTGAAAGCGATGCGGGAGCTGTCTTTGATATTGAATAGGCCGGCCAGGGCTTCCCTCGCCTCAAGCAGTACCGATCCTGCAGCCAGGGTCTTACTGCTGACCCCTCGCCCGGGGTTACCCCCCATTTGCCGGTTAAAAGCATCCACAGCCTCCCAAACGCATTCCGGCTTGGGGTACGAGGTGGCAGCATTATCGAGGTAAATCGATTTCATCTTGTCCAGGTTCTCCCTTCTGTTTCACCACGAATCTGAGCAGCCGTTAGGAACTCCGGTACTTCCAATCCTTCTTCTTAAGAACCTTAACTACGCCTTCCACCCGCACCTGGGTATTCCGGGCAATAGACTTAACCATTTCAACAGACTCCGGAGTTATCATCAAGGCCATCCCGCAACACCTGCTGACACTCCGGGGCGTAGGAACCATGGTACAGGCAATCGATTGGGCCTTGAGTTCCTTGTAGAACCGCAGCCCTTCCTGATGATTGGGAAACAAGACGTACCAATCGTATTTTTCCATAAAGCCTTATCGCCTACTTTCGGAGCATCTCCAAGAAAGCCTCAACCCGCGTACGCAGCTGTTCGTAATCCAGCTCGCTGTAGTCAGTCTCCAGATGTAGGAACGGAATCCCCCTGGCCTCGAGTTCCCTTCTTACGAGGTAGCTCTCCGTAGCATAAAGGCCGCAGAACTGAAGCGAGTAATCTACCACACCGTCGACCTTGAAATCTTCAGCCAACCGCAAGATGTCCTGGATTCGCCCCGGGTTCGGTGTGAAACAGGCACAGTTAGTCTTGAGATATCTTTCGGCAATAGCTCGAATCTCGCCGTCCAAATCCCGCGGGCCCTCGTCTACCAGGTGTTCAAAGTACCTGGTTCCGGTGCACGATTCCTCGACAACAACAACCGCTCCCCCGGATTCTATCAAATGGTGGAGTTTCCAGTTAGGTATAGCCATGGGGGTTCCCGTAATCATTATACGCGGAGCATCCGCCGGACGTACCCCGA
>CAYONS010000030.1:0-3068 GCA_964405385.1 uncultured Syntrophothermus sp. | reverse complement strand
CCGTCACAAGTGGTCTCACCCACGTAAACGTCAGCGATGCGGAAAAAAGGACAAGTTCTATCCAGCCTGGCCCCAACAGATGCCTTAATCAATGGACCAGTGTTGGGCGGAAGAACGGCTTCCCCGGCAGGGACCCAAAACTGCGAACCCCCACATAGGCCGGTCGCGATACCCCCTGCCGCAAATATTATCTCGTCAGGCACGTACACGCAGAAAGTACCGAAGACTTTTCCCCCTCTTTTCTGATGTTCCAACAGTTCTGCAGGGCGCACACCGTGGATTTCGGCTACCACGAAATTAAAATAATTCATTCCTTCAGGCCGGTTTTCCTGGGAAAGATAGACACCGCCAAAGACCTCCGGCAACGCTTCACACAAAAGGTCGTGCTTTTCGATATCCATGCCTAGATCTTGCCACATATTACGGTAATCAGCCATTTTAATTAATCCTCCCCTCTACTTCGTCCTTAGCTATCAAGGCTGCTCCCAAGGCCCCTGCCATCTGGCACTGCTCGGGAACAACAATCTTAACCCCCAACACTTCCTCCAGCCGAAGACGCAAGTCCCGATTCCGGGCCACACCTCCTGTAAACGCAACCCGGGTGACGGGCCCTACGCGCTGCACCATGCCGGCTACCCGCCTGGCGATGGCTTGGTGCATTCCGGCTATAATTTCGCCCTTATCGCGTCCAGAGGCCAAAAGACCGATAACCTCCGTCTCCGCGAAAACCGCGCACATGCTGTTCAGACTAACCGGCTTTTTCCCTTCAGCTATGTCTGCTAATTCACTTACATCGACTCCTAAAGCCGCTGCCGTAACCGCGAGAAAACGTCCGGTACCTGCTGCACACTTGTCGTTCATAACGAAATCAAGAACCTTTCCCTTCTCGTCTATCTTTATCACCTTGCTGTCCTGTCCTCCTATATCTATGACCGCGGTGCTGCCGGGCACCATATGGGCCGCTCCCCTGGCATGACACGTAATTTCAGTTACGGCCTTGTTCACAAAGGACAGGGACACGCGCCCATATCCGGTTCCGATCACGAAATCTATCTGGTTTTCGCTCACACCCAATTCCGCCAGCAGCTCGCGAAAGGTCCTCCAACCGGCTTCCCGCGGGCTCCAGCCTGTAGGAGCCATGCGGCAATAAGTCCTATCCCTATCGATCAACGCGACCTTGGTAGCTACGGACCCCACATCGACCCCTGCCACCAGCACCTGCATCCCTCCGTTTCTCAAAAAACCGAAACGTGCTTTGCCACGAGCAAAGCATGCAAACGAAATTTTTTATAATTTTTTGTTATCACCTAACGCCCGGACTCTAGCACAGATTTTATCATAATATCACTTTCATCGTCGACTCTTGCAATATATTTATAATCATTGGTTATTATACCTTTATGCCCGCCACCCAAGGTAACGACACCTGACCGTTTTTTCTCTGCGGGCCCAAAGGGAGGGCTTTGGTATATAATCGGAAGAAAAAACTGGTTGCAGGATCGCTACATGAAGGAGGCGAAAATGATGAGCATCGGGTCGGCCCGTTATTTCATAGATGCCCACCTGCACATCATGACGGAAAAGAGAAATCGAGGAGGATTGAGATGGGCGCAGAGGATGGTAAAAGATTTCCAGTCCCCGGGGGAAACGGATCCGGAAAAACTCCTGGATCATGCTCTCTCTAGCGGTGCGGATTACCTGTTCAATCTATTTTACCCGTTGCAGCCGGGAGAAACCCGGGAAATCCACCGCTGGCAGGACCGTTTCCGCGCCCGGCACCCGCAAGTCATTCCCTTTGCCTCGGTGCACCCGGGTGATGAAGATAAGATATCCATACTCACCGAAGCCCTGGATGAACTGGGTATGCCCGGCGTCAAAATCCACCCTTACGTTCAGAACTTCAACCTGCTAGACCCGCGCATGGAAGAGGTTTACGCGTACTTAGAGGAACGCCGGTGCCCCCTTTTAATCCACACCGGGTTCGCCGATTTTTACGGGCTGCCTTCCATGGTCGAAGAGGTACAAGCTTTCCTGAAGAAGCACCCCAAAATAAAAGCGGTCCTGGTACACATGCTGTGGCCGGACCGGGAACCTGAATCACTGATCGAATACCTGGAACGTTACCCGGATTTATACCTCGACGTGACCAACACCGCCTGCCTGGCCGGGAAAGACCCAGGCCAGCGCGAAAAACTCGTTTCTCTCATAGGAAGTTACAGCCACCGGATGCTGGCGGGCAGCGACTTCCCCATGAGCGTGGCCCATCCGCTCAGCGCAGTATACCGGGCCATCTACGAAATATGTCCCGATCTTAACAGCGCCCAAAACCTGTGCTGGCGCACGGCCGTCCGCCTCATCGGGTCCGAGCACTTCCCCGGCCTTGCCGCCGACACAGACCCTTGTGACAGGTGAGGTGTCGTGAGAGTATGTGGCCCGTTTTTCGGGAGAAAACGGGCATTAGGTTTCGCCTAGGGCACGTAGCCTAGAGCCCGGGCCAGGCAAAGGGCAGCCTCGGTCCGGGTCACCCTCCGGTAGGGACCGAATCGCTGTCGGGACAGCACCTGCAATCCATCAAGCCACCCGCGACTCCAGGCCTGCACCACTGCCCACCGCGCCCATTGTGGAGTACGCCTTAGATCGCTGTACGGCGGTTTTTTGGCCGGGCCAGCTCCGAACGCCCTCACGAGCACGGCCGCCATTTCCGCTCGGGTAACGGGCTGGTTGGGACGCAGCGTTCCGTCGGGGTACCCGGCTACCAGGCCCCTTCTTATCGCCTCGGCCAGATCCTTTTTAGCCCAAACAGGAACTTCTCCCAGGTCCCGGAACTCCCTGTACTGTCCGAAACCTGCCTGTCCCCCGCCGGCTCTCACCAGCATCAGGAGAAACTCCAAGCGCGTAACTGCCTTGTCAGGCCGGTAAGTGCCATCGGGATAGCCTGCCGCCACACCTGCTGCAGCCAGCTTGCTTATAGTCTGTCCTTCTCGCGAAGACCGAATATCGGCAAAGCTTCTCGCCTCGCCTCTCGAAGTAACAAACGGTTCGATCTTGACCGCCAGAGACGCCAGTCC
>CAYONS010000029.1:0-23090 GCA_964405385.1 uncultured Syntrophothermus sp. | reverse complement strand
CGCCTAACAAGAAGCGGGATAATGTACAAGTATTGTTAGGTTTTTTGAACCAGGGTAAAAAGGTGCACTTTCGACTCAGCGATGACCAGCAGATGTTCAGGAAGATGGTCAGGGATTTTGCCGAAAACGAGATACTTCCGAGTGCTGCAGAAAGGGACCGTGAACAGAGGTTTGACCCTGAGATATGGCGCAAAATGGCAGAACTCGACCTTTGCGGTATCCCTTTTCCTCAGGAGTACGGCGGCGCGGGGCTGGATTACCTGAGTTATATTATCGCGGTAGAAGAGCTGTCGCGGGTGTGCGCTGCCACGGGAATTACCCTGTCTACCCATATATCGCTATGTTGCTGGGCTATTAACGAATACGCCAGACCCGAGCAGAAGGCGAAGTATCTTAGGATGCTTGCCACGGGAGAAAAGATGGGAGCCTTCGCCATGACAGAACCCTGGGCAGGTAGTGATGCGAGCAGTATTCGCACTCACGCCCGGCTGGAAGGCGGAGAGTGGGTTTTGAATGGAACCAAACTTTTTACCACGAATGCCCCTTACGCCGATGTGTACGTCGTCACGGCCAGGACCGGAAGCCCAGATGACCGGCACCGCAATACTTGTGCCTTCGTGGTGGAAAAGGGAAGCCCCGGGTTTAGTTTCGGCAAACAGGACGATAAGATGGGCATCCGTTCGTCGGCCACCTGCCAGTTGATTTTCGATAATTGCCGCATACCCCGGGAGAATTTGCTGGGAGAAGTGGGAGAAGGATTTGCCATAGCCATGAGAACCTTGGACGGGGGGCGAATAGGAGTGGCGGCACAGGCAGTCGGCATCGCCCAGGCCGCCTACGAATACGCTTTAAAGTACGCCAAAGAGAGGATTCAGTTCGAAAAGCCGATAGCTACTTTCCAGGCCATACAGTTTAAGCTTGCCGATATGGCAACCAGGATTGAAGCTGCACGTCTTTTGACTTATCAGGCAGCCTGGCTTCAAGAAAACGGTTATCCGTATTCGAAAGAGAGTGCGTTTGCCAAGGTCTTTGCCGGCGATGTAGCTATGTGGGTCACTACAGAAGCGGTTCAAATCCTCGGGGGGCATGGCTACATAAAAGATCATCCGGTGGAACGGTACATGAGGGATGCCAAGATTACCCAGATATATGAGGGGACGGCTGAGGTTCAAAGGATGGTCATAGCGAATCATATTTTGAAATAACAGGTTGGGGGCCAAAGTGGCCTCTTTTTAGTTTTCTTCTTTGAAAACTCGTATTGAGTTCCTCCCGGCACTTTTTGCCTGGTACAAAGCTTGGTCTGCCTTGCGAATGACTTCATAGTAACTGAAATCTGGATTTTCTGGGTCAAAACAGCTGAGTCCCATGCTCACCGTGAGCTGGTTGTGTGGTGGATTACCTGGATGTACGATATTTTTTTCGGCGATGGCTTGATGGATGCGTTGGGCGACGTGCATTCCGTCATCGGGCCCGGTTTGGGGGAGTATGACTACAATTTCTTCTCCCCCGTAGCGGGCGACGAAATCATAGGAACGGACGGAGTTCTTGAATACTTCCCCCAAGGTTCTAAGGACGCGATCACCGGCTTGATGTCCGAAGTAGTCGTTGAATCTCTTAAAAAAGTCGATGTCGGCAATAAGCAAGCAGTAGGGCTGGTGCATTCTGGACGACTGGTTGTGTACCCTTTCGATCTCTGCTTCGAAAGCCCGACGGTTGCCGATCATCATCAATTCATCAGTCAGGGACAGTACCTGGAGCTTTTCCGCCAAGAGCGAAAGCTGCTCGTTCTTTTCCTTGAGTTCATCGGCGTACTGTTTGAGTTTGAGCTGGGTCTTGACCCTTACCCATATTTCTTCTACGAAAAAAGGCTTGGTGACGAAATCTACGGCTCCTGCTTCAAATGCTTTCACGATGGCTTCTCGGTCGTTGCGCGAGGTAACGAATATGACCGGTATATCTTTGGTTGTTTCTTTCTTCTTTAGAGCAAGACATACTTCGAAACCGTTCTTATCGGGCAGCACTACATCCAAGAGAATAATATCGGGCTTAACCGATTCGGCCAGCTCAATGCCGGAGTTGCTGGTAGCGGCCCAGAAGGCCTCCCAGCCTTCCCGTACGAATATCTGTTCCAAGAGCTTGAAACTGAGCTTTTCGTCATCCACGATGAGGACTCTGGTTTTCCTTTCCATTAACCGTTATCTCCTCTGCTGTTATGGCTCCGGCCTAAAGGACCAAGACCACGATTCTATATTATAACAGGATAAAGCTCTTGACTAGCGGCAATCCGGTAGCTAGATAAGAACTTGTCCGGGTTACCGCCGGGTAACTCGAGCTTTCGATATTTTGTGGCTCTACCATGAAGTGTTATGAGTATTACGTACAATGGTTTTCACGTAAAAAAGTTGGCAAAGCTCTTTGATCATGTGGTTTCTGCAGAAGTATCGCACGGTTCAGGTGCGTGTTTTCAAGGACTTGTGGTAACATGTATATTGCTGGGACAGGAAAGGGGAACTAAGGATGGGGAGGCATTCACATCGGGAGCGTCGCACCATGCCGTTACTCAGTGATTAGGAATTTGCGGAATATAGCGCTGGTGGGAGGTTTGCAGCCAAATGGACAAGTTTAGGGGATTGAGCAGTGCCTTAAGTGATCCTAGAATAGGGACTTTTGACAAAGTGCGTTTGGGCATGCTTGCGGCCCAAGTCAAGAAGACGAAGGATCCGGCTCGTTTGCGAGAACTGTTGGAACAGAACCGGGACTTGGTGCAGCGGCTGGTAAAAAAAGGGGTGTTAACGGCCCAGCAGGTGAAAGAAGCGGAAGAAAAGCTGAAAGAAATGGAGGCCAAAGGTGAGTCTTGCGATTTGACCAAGTTTCTGTAGGTATGATGCCGGGAACCGGCAGTATTCGTGTGGCCTGGACGATTTACTGCTGTGTTACGGTATAGGGCGTAGCTTTGCTTGGCAAAAATTCAGCAACTAGGTGCTCCGCATGCACGTTTTGGGGCGTTTGGGTTTATTTTTGAGGGACCCGTCCAGGAAGGCATGCAGGATGTAGCCTAACGGTGTCGTATATAAGGTCTAGGGGAGGAACCAAAAGGCACGGGGGAAAGGAGCAGAACCGAAGTGAAAAGAATTTGGACTTTTTTTGTTGCGGTCGTGTTTTGGATGGGTACAGGTTTGGGTTGGGGTTCTGCGGCTTGGGCAGCAAGCACCGATTTTCAGATACTCATAAACGGAGTCCCGGTGAAGGTAGCCCCAGGCGACCAGAAACCTTTTTGTCTTCAAGGAAGGGTGTACGTGCCCCTTCGGGTTATAGGAGAGGGACTTGGGGCCCGGGTTGAATGGAGAAGTAGCACAAAGCAGGTCCTTATCTTTACTTCGAACGGTGATTCTGTAACACCGGGCGAAACCGTTGGGGAAAACAGGGTTCGGAGTAATAACGATATCCAAGTTGTAATCAACGGCAAGCCTTTGGTTATTCCTCCGGATTACGGGCGGGCCATGGTGACGAGACTAAACCGAACGGTTATTCCTCTCAGGGCTGTGGGTGAGGCGTTAGGGTGTGCGGTTAACTGGGACGGACATACGCGAACGGTCAGTATTACCTCTGCTCCCACTCCTGCTGATACCCAGGACGGCTCGACCCCAACGCAGGATGAGGGCAATAGTAATGGCAATAGTAATCAGGAACGGATTCGCCTGTTTCAAGAACTTGCCAGCTATTGTACGAACTTAAAGTTATTGGATGGTTCGGTCATTAATTCGCAGGAATTGCCCGGCACAGATCTTTCCCGGTTCAGTGAAGAACAGATTCAGTCGTTGCAGAAGATGCTGGATGAACTGAGGAAGTACAACAAGGAGATAACCCTGCCTGACGGCACACGAATCAAGACTTGGGAACTCGAAATAATGGGACAGCCTATAGCTACCGCTGAGCAGCTCAAAGCGTGGTTAATGAAAGAAACCCCAAGGATCAAAGCCAAGATGGAACAGCAATACGGCCGGCCTTTCTATCCCATGCCCCTCGAGTTGGTCGATCTTTACCTCAAGATCGGCTCAGAGTACGGCATCAGAGGAGATCTGGCATTCTGCCAGGCAGTGAAGGAAACCGGTTACTTCCAGTTTACAGGTTTGGTGCAGCCGTGGCAAAACAACTACTGTGGACTGTGGGCTACGGGGTCGGCGTGCACGGGACAAGAGCCCTTAAACGGCGCGGATCCGCAGGCGGTTAGGTTCGAAGCGGGGGTTCATGGGGCTATATTCGCTTCTCCGGAAGCGGGGGTAGAAGCCCATATCCAGCATCTGTACGCGTACGCGACTAAAGAACCGCTACCGAACGGGAAAACCCTGCTTGATCCTCGGTTCCGGTTGGTAGCCAGAGGGGTGGCACCTACTTGGGTGGGATTGAATGCCCGTTGGGCAGTTCCCGGAACCACTTACGGCCAAAGCATCATCCACGACTACTGGATGAAGGCATTAACCCCATAAAAAGCTAAAGCCTTAGACTCGTCTAAGGCTTCAATAACGGCTATATGGCTCTTTGAACTTTGCCGGAACGAAGGCAGCGGGTACAGACGTATGTTTTTTGAGGTCGCCCGTCGAGCAGGATGCGGACTCTTTGGACGTTGGGTTTCCACTTCCGGTTGGTCCTTATGTGGGAGTGGCTGTATTGCTTCCCAAAGACAATCCCTTTGCCGCAAATTTCGCATTTGGCCACTTTCGCTTCCTCCTCTCTTTGAAAGTACACGTTACATTCTATCAAAAACGGGTGATTGAGAGCAAGAAAACCTAATACACGTTTTTCGGGGCAGGGTAATTATGAAGGTGTGAATATCTTGTGACAAGGAGGAGCGGCAACATGTTTAAGGTCTCTGAGAATTCGCTGGGGACGGTCGATATCACGAGAGAGGCGGTTCAGACTATTGCAGGTCTGGCCGCCATGGATTGCTACGGTTTGGTGGGGATGGTTCCACGCAAATGGGCCGAGGGCATATCTGATATTCTAGGCAGGGAGTCGGTACGAAAAGGGGTTGAGGTGAGAGAAGAGGAAGAGGGACTGGTTGTAGATGTGTTTGTGGTTATCAGTTACGGGACAAAGATATCGGAGGTTGCCCTGAATATAATGCAAAAGATAAGGTATGTCATGCAAGAAATTGCGGGGCTCAGAGTGGCAAGAGTAAACGTCAATGTTCAGAGCGTCAGGGTAAACAAGGAGTAGGGAGGATATCGATTTGAATGTCTTGAATGTCGAGCGAATAAACGGCCAAGATTTAGCCGATATGTTGAAAGCGGGTTGTGCCAATCTGGAACGGCATAAAGAAAAGGTTAACGCCTTAAACGTATTCCCGGTGCCGGACGGGGATACGGGCACCAACATGTATTTGACCCTCGCGGCCACTGTCAGAGAAGTGGACAAGGAGAAAAGTTCGTCAGTGGGCAAGGTGGCACAGGCGATGGCTAAGGGGTCATTGATGGGGGCCCGAGGTAATTCCGGAGTGATATTGTCTCAAGTGTTCAGAGGGATGGCCAAGTACCTGGACGCTAAAGAGGAAATAGATGCAAGGGATTTTGCCAAGTCCCTGCAAGCTGGGTGCGAAACCGCTTACCGGGCCGTGATGAAACCGGTAGAAGGCACAATTCTTACCGTTATAAAAGAGATAGCTAAGGCAGCAATGATCGCTGCTGGAAACGGCATGGACATAACAGGCACCCTGAGAGCTGGTGTCGAGCAGGGCAAGAGGACGCTGGCCAAAACCCCGCAGATGTTGCCCATACTCAAGGAGGCCGGAGTCGTAGATGCGGGCGGCCAAGGACTCTTGTATTTCTTGGAAGGTGCTTTGCAGGCGTGGACGGCAGAGGAGACCGGCAAGACCACTAGTGTTGAATGGCAAGAGGCCCGTGCGGTTAGAGTGTCGCCAGAGGCTGATAGGGTAGAACTCGGTTTCCGCTACTGCACTGAGGCCTTGATTCAGGGAAAGAACCTCAACCAGGACGCAATAAAAAACAGGCTGATGCCCCTGGGGGAGTCGCTTTTGGTTGTTGGGGACGAGGAAGTAGTCAAGGTCCATATTCATTCCAACCATCCCGGTGAGGTTCTCGAAAGGTGTCTGGAATTCGGCAGCCTCCATGATATCAAGATCAACAACATGGAAGATGAAAGCGAGGAACGACAACAACGGTTAATGGAGGAATCTGACGCAACAGAAACAGAACAAGAGTTTTCAAAACAAAACATCGGAGTGGTAGCCGTAGCAGCAGGGACTGGCATAAGCGACATTTTTAGAGGTCTGGGGGTCGATGAGGTAGTCGAAGGCGGGCAGAGCATGAATCCAAGTACCGAGGATTTGGTGAGGGCTTGCGATAAAGTCAACGCTCAACACGTCATTATTCTGCCGAATAATAAGAACATAATCATGACTGCCGAACAGGCCAAACACCTGTGTCGTCGCGCGGTGGAAGTAGTTCCTACGAGAAATATTATGGAGGGAATAGCTGCTCTCATCGCATACGACCCCGAAGGAGATGTGGAAGAGGTCGTTTCTGCGATGAAGGACAAGATGAGTGCTATAAAGAGCGGGGAAATTACATACGCGGTCAGGGACACGGTCATAAACGGTGTCGAGATGAAAGCTGGAGACATAATAGGCTTAATAGATGGAGAAGTGCGAGTTGCAGGGAAATCTATCGACGCGGTGGTATTACACCTGCTTCGTGAGATGGTCGATACTGAAACCCACGAGCTTATCACTCTCATATACGGTGAGGATATTACTGAGGAACAGGCCGAAGTGCTGAAAGCGGCTGTTGGCGAAGTATTTCCGTCGTGTCAGATCAGTCTTTATTACGGAGGACAGCCGCACTATCATTACTTGGTTTCTGCGGAATAAAGGATTCCTAAGTCCCTATCTTTTTCGTGTTGTCGAAAGGAACAGAGTATGGGAGCAGACATCGCTTGTCTCGAAAAACCTATACGTTTTGTCAAGGGGGTTGGGCCCGGACGTTCTCTTTTGTTGCAGAGGCTGGGTATAGAAACGGTTTGGGATATGTTGTGGCATATCCCCAGGGATTATTTTGACTGGGCGGCGGCCCGGGGACTGGATAGAGTGTGGGCGGACAGGATCAATATAGTAAAAGGGACCGTCAATTCTGTGACTTCTACCACAACGGCTCGAGGGATGAAAGTAGTCAAGGCTTGGCTTGTGGATGATAAGGCAGGACTTGCGGCGGTCTGGTTCAACCAAGATTACATGAAAAAGATATTGCGTCCGGGACTGTCTGTCCTGGCGACAGGAAAGGTGAAGATAGTTAAAGGAATCCCTGAACTCTGGGTGACTCAGTTTGAAATCCTCGACAACGAGGAAGAACAGGTACGGCCGGGATTAATGCCCATTTATCCTTCCACTGAGGGCCTGAGCCAAAAGGTCTTACGCAGGATTGCCGGCCAAGTAGTAGAGGAATATGCCCAAAGCTATCCGGACGTTCTTACAGAGGCGGCAAGAGCAAAGCTCGGCGTAACCGATATCCGATCCGCGATAAGGAAAATTCACTTCCCTCAAAACTGGCAAGATGTGGAACTGGCACGCCGGCGCTTGGCGATGGAAGAAATGCTGCTTTGGCAGTGGAACATAGTGCGGCTGAAAAAAAGGTCCTATCGCAATTTAAGGGGGAAAGGGATTGCTCACCTCGGCGGCGACGAATTGGCAAGTAAGGTGATATCTTCTTTGCCGTTTGAGCTGACCGGAGCGCAAAGGCGGGCGGTAGCGGAGATATTCTCCGACCTCGCTCAACCTGACCCGATGAACCGGCTGTTGCAGGGCGATGTCGGTTCGGGGAAGACGGTAGTAGCTGCGCTTGCCGCCGCCAAGATGGCTGGCGACGGGTATCAGACTGCTTTTATGGCTCCGACAGAGATCCTGGCAGTTCAGCACTATCATTCTCTGTTGCGCTTGATGGGCAGTCTTCCTGTAAAAGTGGCTCTGCTGACAGGAAAGACTCCCGGCAGCGAACGACGAAAGATTGTGGAGATGACCAAGAAATGTGAAATTGACATCCTGGTCGGAACCCATGCTCTTATCACCGATACCGTGCAGTTTGGGCGTCTGGGCCTAGTAGTAATTGACGAGCAGCAGCGTTTTGGGGTTAGACAGAGAGCCCACCTAGTGGGGAAGGGAACGAGCTACCCGGATACCTTGGTCATGAGCGCAACTCCCATACCTCGCACTTTGGCCTTGGCTTTGTGCGGGGATATGGATGTTTCCATCCTCGATGAGGTGCCTCCGGGAAGGAAACAGGTCAAAACCGTGTTTGTGACGGAGCGCGCCAAGAATAAAGTCTACAGGTTTATACGGGATCAGATACGTTCAGGCCGGCAGGTTTACATAGTTTGTCCTTTGGTGGAAGAATCTGAAAAACAAGACCTGCAGGCCGCTACCAGTCTCTACCGAGATCTTGCCGCAAGAGTCTTTCCCGATATGAGAGTGGGATTGCTGCACGGCAAAATGAAGGGGGCCGAAAAGGAGGCGGTTGCCGAAAGGTTCAAGCATGGTCAGATTGATATCTTGGTCACGACCAGCATTATAGAAGTGGGAATAGATGTTGCCAATGCGACGGTGATGGTGGTAGAACACGCAGAAAGGTTTGGTTTGGCCCAGCTTCACCAATTGCGAGGCAGGGTTGGTCGCGGCGGGGAACAGTCTTACTGCATACTCATCGGCGATCCTAGGTCCGAGGAAGCCCGAGCAAGGTTGAAAATCATGGAGACTACGAACGATGGGTTTGAGATTGCCCGATCAGATCTTGAGATGAGAGGGCCGGGAGATCTCTGGGGTGTCAGACAACACGGTTTGCCCCAGTTTAGGGTGGCTGACCTGGGGCGTGATGTCGACCTTCTGGAGTTAGTTCACAGAGAGATGGCGGCAGGATTGCCAGTTGACGAGGAATCGGCCGAGGTACTGTCCGTATTGCACCGATTCAGCGATGAAGAAACCATCCACAATTGAAAATTGAAGCGAAGGCCTTTTTGTCTTTTTTAGTGTTTTTGTAAGAAAAGCAAGCTTGTGTGACCGGTCTTTAACAAGTAAATAGATGTCTGTAAAAACAATTATTAACATATCAGAATACAATCGGAATAATAAAGCCCACTATAAGGTGGGCTTTCATATTTTATCCAGATTCGATATCAGCAAAAGTGCAAAACATAAGACTCGGAGGTGGAAGTATGAAAAATGAAAAAGATGAACTCAGACGTCTGGAAGAAGAAACGTCGAAGATGGAAAAAGTCAAATACGAGGTTTCTCAGGAAATCGGGCTAAAACAAAAGACAGACAAGAAAACCGACTCAATACAAACAAAATAGTATAAGAGATAAAAATAATACCAGTATATATGCGAATGACCGCGAGAAAAATAAGACCACAGATAACAAGGAGGTGAAAAAAGATGCCGCGCAGGGGCAACAATAACCGGATTCTGGTTCCACAGGCTAGGACCGCCATGGATCAGTTCAAGCAGGAAGCAGCTAACGAACTGGGCGTTCCTCTTAACGCGGGGTACAACGGAGAGTTGACCACCCGGCAGGCGGGGAGCATCGGGGGCCAGATGGTTAAGAAGATGATTTTGGCCTACGAAAACAATCTGGCCGGCGGGAACCAAGTCTCAGTGAACCAAGTGCAAGACCTTCAGCAGACCAAACAGCAGATACAGCAGACTGTGCAGAACGCCGGACAACCTGGTCAAACTTACTAAGAGCTGTTAATCGAATTAAATCATTATGTGCAGGCCTGAATATCCACCATTCTTACAAGCGGGTAGTGGTAAAGAGCTATCCGCTTGTTGCTTTCTTTCGGAGTCAACGGCGTGTGATTAAGAGGTATAGAAGCCGAAACTCTCCTTAGGAATTCCGGGGAACAGGGCATAACTGATTCCAGTCGATATGATGCGAGCTGTGTTTTCAATCAAATCGTCGATTTCTTTGGGAGTGACGGTAAGGCTTCCCCCGAAATACGACAAGACGGCGCGGATTGAATTAAGGCTGATTTCCTGATTGAAAGAAGCGCCGCTATTTTGACAAAATCGCTGGATGGCCTGATTAGCAATGGTAGCAGCGCTTACCACTGTAGGTACGCCTACAGCAATAACCGGAATGCCGAGAGTTTCTTGGTTGATCGGTTCTCGAGGGTTGCCGATTCCTGATCCCGGCTGAATGCCTGTATTGGAGATCTGAATGCTGGTACCGATCCGTTCCGTACTTTGGGCCGCCAAAGCGTCCACTACTATTACCAAGTCACACTTTACGTTCTGCACAATTCCTTTTATTATTTCCAGGGTCTCGATCCCGGTCGTTCCCAGTACTCCGGGAGCCACTGCGGACACTGGTCTCATTCCTTTAATCAAGGCTTCGGGAGCATATTTGTGCAGGTGTCTGGTAACCGGCATGTATTCGACCGTCTTTGGTCCTAAAGAATCGGGAGTGGCCTTCCAGTTGCCCAGCCCTATTATCAGTACATGACTGTCGGGTCCCAAATAGGAGGACGTTAAGGTACTCAAGGCCTGGGCAAGGGCCTCGCTGATCTCTTCTTGTACTTGGGGATCCTTGAACCGGAGACGCTGTACCTCGATGGTTATGTAGGTACCTATGGGTTTGCCCATCATTTGCTCGGCGTTCTTGTCTTTGATAAGAATTGTAGTGATCTTTCCGTTAGCCAGAGGCTGAACCTTTTCTTCTACTCCCGGGATTTCTCTGCCCGTTGCTCCTCTAACGATATCCCGTGCTTCTAGAGCCAGGTCTACATTGATGGAAAAGGCTCGGTAAAACTCGAAATTCATCACTTCGGGCCCCCTTTCGACTATAGTCTGCCGCTTATGCCATCGATTATTCATACTTCATAGAAAATGGCGGCCACTGTGGCCGCCGTTCGTTTGGGGAGAGGAGAATTTTGTAAAGTTGTTGGGGAGGGTTTGTTTTACCAGGCGTCTGCCCTGGCATTAAGTATCATGTCCGGTTTATGGGCAAATCATACACGGTAAGAAAAAATTTTTTGTTGTGCTATAATTCAGTTTAAATCGTGGTAGAAGAAGGTAAGAAAAAGGCTGATGAAGAAGAATATAGGGGGCTTAAGCGGTGCGGGTCATTTCAGGAAGTGCTCGGGGCAAGAAACTCAAGGCTCCACCGGGAACTATAACCCGTCCCTTGACAGACCGTGTCAAGGAAGCTTTATTCAACGTTCTGGGGCAGAAAGTGGTAGGAGCAAGATTCCTGGATGTTTTTGCGGGAAGCGGACAGGTTGGTATTGAGGCCCTGAGTCGAGGAGCCTCCTTCGTCGTGTTTATAGATAGGTATCGGGGAGCCATCAAGACTATTGGCGCAAACCTGAGCGAGTGTCACTTTGACTCGGGATTCGAGATCCTAGGTATGGATGTTTATAGAGCTCTCAACTTACTAGAACGTCGGGGAGAAGTTTTTGACATCGTATACCTGGATCCGCCGTTTGACCAACCCAGTATTTTTGTTTCGATTCTGGAAACGTTAGACAAAAGCTGTCTTGTGGCAAGAGACGGGATACTGATTATCAGGGTTCCTAAGAAGCAAGATCTGCCCGAGCGGTTCGCGTTCATCGAACGGTACCGCGTCAGTGTTTACGGCGAATCAGCTCTGGTTTACTACCGTTGGCGAGATAGAGAGGAGGATCAATGTGGAGATATGGGATATCCTAGATGAGATTGAGGACATCATCAAGTCAGCTATCCGCATTCCGTTTTCAGGGAAAGCGGTAATAGATGCCGAGTTCCTGCTGGAAAAAATAGACCGGATTCGAGCGGTACTACCGGGAGAACTGGAAGAAGCAAGGACCCTGCTGGAGGAACAACAGCAAATGTTTAATGAGGCCAGCCGGACTGCTCAGCAGATTATCGATGAGAGCAAGTACCAAGCAGCCCGTATCATCGAACATAGCGAGATTACGAGACAAGCAGAGAGCGTCTCTAAAGAGATAGTGACGAAAGCCGAAGAGTTGGCGAGAGAGATTAAGCTTGAGGCCAACCAGTATGCTGAGGAGCTTTTGACTTACATGGAGAGGGTTTTAAGGGAAGGGCTGAACAGCATTCAGAAAGGAAGATCACAACTGAAAGAACTCATGGACCAAAATCTTCGTTTGAAAGACCCAAAGGCGCAGTAAAAAACCCTTCCCCTGGTCTTGCGAGGAAGGGTTAAAAGCATGAAACGTAACCGGCCTTGCATGTTGAAAGGGCGTCTCTCACTCCAAACGTCCGTCCAGCAAGTGACGGTAACAGTTACAGCTTGGTGTCTCCGGTATTGCCGCTATAAGCTGGTGGAGTAAGGTTCGAAGCTTGTCGTTGTTTTGTTTGAACACTTCGATGACTTGCTCGTGGGTGACCGGCGTGATATCGGGATTCCCTTCTAGACCGACATCATAATCGGTTATAAGAGAGATGTTCACATAACACATTCCCAGCTCCCGCGCCAGCACGCATTCTGGATACTGGGTCATATTGATTACTTCCCAGCCTTGACTGGCAAACCACTTGCTTTCTGCCCGAGTGGAGAATCTGGGCCCCTGGATAACTACCACGGTGCCGGTTTCATGAACGGTGATGCCCAATTTTCTCGCTTCTCGTATGACGATTTGCCTCAATTCCGGACAGTAGGGGTCGGCGGTTGAGATATGGGTGGTGATTGGGCCGTCGTAAAAAGTGTCCTTGCGTCCCCGCGTACGGTCCACAAATTGATCGCAAACCACGAAATCTCCAGGTTTTATGTGGGGCTGGAGACTGCCGGCAGCGCAGGGACCGATAACCCTGGTGACTCCAAGTTGCTTCATGGCCCAGAGGTTAGCCCTAAAATTGATCATGTGAGGGGGAAGCTGGTGCTCTTTTCCATGACGTGGCAGGAAAGCCACGCGCTTACCGCCGATGGTTGTCAAAGTAATCTTGTCGCTCGGTGGCCCGAAAGGGGTATCGACCTTTATTTCCTCCACGCCTTCCATGCGGTAAAAGCCCGATCCTCCAAATACTCCGATGTCAGCCCTTTTTTCCATAAAAATCTTTCCCTCCCGCAAAACTAGTACGCAATGATGGTAAAGACGTCATAGCCTTTCAGTTTTTCCCGTCCGTTCAAGAATGTCAGTTCTATCAAAAAAGCAAACCCTTCCACTCTACCTCCTAACTCTTCTACCAGAGACTTAGCGGCGCTTGCCGTTCCGCCCGTTGCCAAGAGGTCGTCTACTATGAGAACTTTTTGCCCGGGCAAGATGGCGTCGCGGTGCATTTCCACTGTTTCTGTTCCGTATTCCAACTCATACGTGGCGCTGACTGTTTCGACCGGCAGCTTACCCATCTTACGTACAGGGATAAGCCCTGTGCCTAGAGCAGCGGCCAAAGGAGCGCCAAAGATATAGCCGCGCGACTCTATAGCCACGACCGCGTCTATCTCCCGCTGACGATACTTTTCGACCAGGGTATCAATGACCTCTTTAAAAGCTGGTCCGTCTTTGAGCAGGGTAGTGATGTCTTTGAAAATAATCCCCGGTGTTGGAAAGTCAGGAACATCCCTGATTTTTTCTCGCAAGTGCTCGGACATGTATATACTCCCTCCCCGTTAATATATGATAAGCCGAATCACTACTTCTACGTTAACAGCCCAAAGTCCTGCCGATAAGAAGAATCTTCTTGCTTTATCGCCGGAAAGCAATGAACCGCAACCCAGCTGATATAACGCAGGCTGAAGACAATACGACGAGCGTCACTATCAAGAGGTAGAGGTGAGTTGCCAAACCAAAACTGCACGATGTGAGGTCAAAGCACAGGGCTCCAGGAAATACTTGAACCGTACGTCTGCTGAGCAGGGCCAAATAGCCAGCATAAGTGAAAACGCTGGCAAGACCTACTTGAAGCAGACGTGAACGGAGGTAGAAGGAGAGCCTTAAAGGGGTTCCCGCGACTATACTCATGACCTGCGATATAATGGAAAGTCCGCTCCAGGCCATAACTGCGCTCACTGCAATAAGTTGCTGCACAAACGGGGCCTCGGAGGCCGTTATACATCTCGTACCGAGGGTCATTTCAAAAAAGCCTACTCCCAGTCCATATGCCAGCGAATAAGGCAAGTGCACACCCGGGGTCAGTTGTTGCAGCAATCTGGCTATGAGATCGATTAAACCGAAAGACTGTAGCATGTTGGTGATAACAGCAAACATCACTATGAACCCACCGACACCGGCAATACTTACCATTCCTTTGCGTATAGAATCTCCCATTATCTGTCCGAAGCTCGCGGATCGACCTTGCAGGTCGTGTGCCAGTTGAGAGAATGAAACTCTCCGCCTGCCATCCTTTCTTGCAAGACGCCATCGACCTGACCCGAAGCCACCGACCAGTCTTCCCCAAATGAATCCTACTGTTAGGTTGGACAAGTAATGACTTGCTGCTAAGACATAACCAGCAGCAGGTGACCCGAACATTCCCACGGCAACGGTTCCCAGGATGAAAAGAGGACTGGCGTTGTTGGTAAAAGAAACCAGTCTTTCTGCTTCTTCAGCAGTGAGCAACTGTTCGTCGAGCAGCCTGCGTGTGAGGAAAGCGCCGACGGGAAAGCCGGAGGCAAAACCCATGGCGATGACAAGAGAGCTGGCACCGGGCAGGCGAAAAAGCGGCCTTGTGGCCGGTTCTAAAAGCCAACCTATAAGACGCACAAAGCCCAGCTGAACCAGTAATTCGCTGGCGACAAAGAATGGGAATAGAGCCGGGAGTACCAAATGATACCACAGGCTTATTCCTTGGGCAGCCGACTTGATGGTAAGAGTTGGGTTGATTATCATAAAAGCAACCAGCAGTAACGCGGCAATGATACCGAAAAAGGTTTGCCAATAGCCCAATTTCCAAACACCCCACTGCAATTAAGATTGCCTGCTGTTTTGAGCGGTTAGTAGGGTCTCTTAGAAATATATGAGAATGAAGGTGTGCTTAAGAATATGAGGGAAACCAGCTCATGGCTTGAAAAGGCTAGACCTCGCATTGGGCTAGTGCTGGGGGCGGGGAGCGCGAGGGGTTTGGCTCACATCGGTGTTTTACAGGTATTGAGTGAACAGGGGATACCTTTCGATTTTATTGTCGGCAGCAGCATGGGAGCTCTTATCGGAGCCATCTACGCTTCAGGGGCTGATCTCGGCCTTCTTGCTAAACTGGCTGTCAACTTGAACTTCAATGCCCTGTTGGATGTCGGAGTCCCCCGAATGGGTTTTATCAACGGCCGTAAAATAGAGGAGTTTATTCACCTGCTCACTAAAGGAAAAACCTTTGAGGAGCTTAGTCCATCCTTGGCCGTGGTAGCTACCGACATACTCGCTGGGGAAACCGTTGTTTTGAATCAGGGCATAGTAAGTCGAGCCGTGCGGGCAAGTATTGCCATACCAGGAGTGTTCACCCCGGTGGAATATGAGGGCAGATTACTTGTCGACGGGGCCGTTACCGCCCGCCTCCCTATAGAAGTAGCTCGCGAGATGGGGGCGGACGTCGTGATTGCGGTGGATGTGATCTTCGCCGAGGCCCGGCAGCCAACGATACGGAATGCTATCCACGTTATCCTGGCATCGATCGAACTTTTGGAACGCCAGATATTTACAGGGATGATAAAACACCAGGCGGACGTACTGGTTCAGCCCAGGTTGGGGCACGTGAGTTCGAGCGGGTTTGACCGGGCTGAGGAATGCATACAGAGGGGGCGGGAAGCCGTACTGGAACGGCTAGATGATATCAAAAGGGCAGTCGG
This sequence comes from uncultured Syntrophothermus sp., assembly GCA_964405385.1. GTDB lineage: Bacteria > Bacillota > Syntrophomonadia > Syntrophomonadales > Syntrophothermaceae > Syntrophothermus. Next base: position 7,310 of record CAYONS010000029.1, on the reverse strand, counting down.
GCTTTAACTTCGGCGCGAACAGCGTTAAGGGCCGACGAGTTCTGAACCGTGGCTTGTGGCTAAATTCTGACGGGCGAGGTAGTATAATCGCGGCCTCCGTGGCGGTAAGCTTCGCCGAAAAACAAAGAATGTATATCGGTGGCCAGCACGTCGAGATCAAACATATCCCGGCCCACAGGATTAGATTGACGCTGCAGTAATGTTCTTCCTGTTTTTGCTTTATTTATCAATAAAATTCTACATTTACTTTTCATTTTAAGAAGGATTTTTTGTCCATGTGGAGAAAGACCTAAAAGACGTAAGTAAGCCGGACCCGCTTCATCGAAGGCCGCTACCCTAGACTTGGTAAGGTTAAATAAAACATATAGGAGGATGCGGTTGATACGGGTCAGGTTGTAACGTTTTGCCTTAATAAGGCTTTTTAGGTTGGCAAGGCTGTTTGCTTGTTGAGCAGCTTTTTTGATGCGGCGCTCCAAGCCTTCGGTTACGTCGTGTATGGCGGCGAGCTCAGATACCGGCGTTCGTCTCAACAAGGCCAACAGCACAGGTGTGAGGTGTTCTTCGTTAACTGGGCCTTTCCCTCTTTCGGTTTCACGCAAGAGGATCTCGTAGCTGGCGGGTGGCATGACGGGTTTTACCAGCTCGTGCCAAGACGGATTGAGTAAGGCGTTGCGAATAGCGGTGGCACTGGCGAATTGAGTGAGATTAGTATCGTGGTATCCTGGTCCGACACGTTGAACTAACAGGGGAATGATAGGACTTTTTAATTCGCGCAAAGCTCGCAGATATTCGATGGCAAGTATGTTGTTGGGACTCATCATTGTCGCCAGGATTTGGCTGTGATCCAACCTAACATTTTTGGTGCTCTTTGTCAGGTAGAAAGATGCGGCTAAGGCTCGGGCGGATGGGAAACTGTGACCCTGGCTGAGCAAGTTTTTGAGTGCGGTCTGAAATTCTTCCGGTTCTTCGTGAAGTACCGATGCTATTTGTTGCAAGAAGGCCAGGTCAGGGGTCTCAGCTCCAAAGCATATGTGGGTAACGATGCCCGTTCGGTCAAGGGCCTGTACGGCGCCTCGGGCGAAGTTATAAGCGCTGCGCACGGCAAAGCAAAAAGGGAGCTCGAAGACGAGATCAGCTCCGCACCGCAAGGCCATCTCGGCGCGGGCCCATTTGTCGATTACAGCCGGTTCTCCTCTTTGGACGAAGCTCCCGCTCATAACGCAGATTACTGCTTCAGCTTGCGCGAGACTTCGGGCCTGTTGTAGGTGATAGAGGTGCCCGTTATGGAAGGGGTTGTATTCCGCGATAATTCCGACGATTGACAAAGGTATCCTCCTTTACGGCACAGCCGATCCGCGCCGTGTAGAATCTCTGTGGGTTGCCATCGTTAACACCAGAATACCAGCGAAGGTAAATGCTTGCAAACCTTAAGCGGCTGGTGTACCAGGTCCGGTTATGTGATAATCTGAACAAGGTCTAGTTTGGCTCAGGTATTTGGCTGGGGTTCCGGCTATTTATAAAAAACTAGAAAACAAAGGAGGAAGAGCGATGAATCTATTGGACCAGATCAAAGAAAAGGCGAAAGCTAAGAAGAAGAAGATAGTGTTGCCCGAAGGGACGGAGGAAAGGACTCTAAGAGCTGTTCCCATTCTTGTCAAAGAGAAAATTGCGGATCCTATCCTGTTGGGAGACCCGGTAAAGGTAAAGGGATTGGCTGACAGTCTCGGCGTCGACCTCAGTGGAGCTGAGATCATCAATCCGGCGCAGGCCCCATTCTTTAAGGATTTTGTTCAGGAATTTTATGAAATGAGAAAAGACAAAGGCATGACCCCGGAAAAGGCGGAAGCCCTGATGACTGATCCGCTGTATTTTGCATCGATGATGGTCAAGACAGGTAAGGCTGACGGCGAGGTGGCCGGAGCGGAGAATACAACCGGTGACGTCTTAAGACCTGCGCTTCAGATCATCAAGACGGCTCCAGGGATATCTTCTGTGTCCGGTGCGTTTATCATGATCGTGCCTGACTGCGAATTCGGCGATAACGGGATTTTCGTTTTTGCTGACTGCGCAGTCACTCCGAACCCGACTGCTGAACAGATGGCGGAGTTTGCTGCTGCTTCGGTGAGTACTGCAGTCAATCTCTGCGGGATTAAGGAGCCGAAGATAGGTATGCTCTCTTTCTCAACCAAGGGAAGTGCCAGCCACGAGTTAGTAGACAAAGTGGTAAAAGCCACTGAGATTGCCAAGAGCCGGTTCCCAGAGCTGCAGGTAGACGGAGAATTTCAGGCGGATGCAGCCATAGTTCCTAAAGTTGGCGCATCTAAGGCCCCAGGCAGCCCGATAGCCGGCTACTGCAATATTCTCATATTCCCCGATCTACAGGCAGGTAATATAGGCTATAAGCTGGTGCAGAGGCTGGCAAAAGCTGAGGCTATTGGCCCGATACTCCAAGGCATTGCGAAACCGGTTAACGACCTTTCAAGAGGATGCAGCGTTGACGATATCGTTAACGTGGTAGCAATGACTGCGGTACGGGCATAACATCCCATCCCACATAGAGTAGTCGAGGGGGTGGGCGTGAGGTAATTTTAGATGACTTAGTGACCTTAATTATCCAAAAGGGAGAATTTTGTTAGGGAGGTTTGAGTAATGAAGGTATTGGTAGTGAACTGCGGCAGCTCATCGATCAAGTATCAGCTTCTCGACATGACCGATGAGTCAGTCCTGGCAAAGGGCTTGTTGGACAGGGTCGGCATTCCCGGCACCGTTCTCAAGCACGAACCCGTAGGAAAAGACGAAGTAGTCATCAAGAAGGACATGCCCGACCATACTGAGGGCATGAGACTGGTTCTGGAGGTCCTCGTTCATCCCGAGTACGGGGTCATAAAGAGCATGGACGAAATCGGAGCTGTGGGCCACCGGGTCGTTCACGGAGGGGAAGCTTTTGCGTATTCCGTCGTTATCGACGACCGCGTGAAACAGGTAATCCGGGAGTGCTTCGATATTGCTCCTCTGCACAACCCGCCTAACTTGATGGGAATAGAAGCCTGTCAAGCACTGATGCCGAATGTTAAGCACGTAGCCGTGTTCGACACCGCTTTCCACCAGACCATGCCGCCCAAGAACTACATGTACGCTCTTCCTTATGAGCTGTATGAGAAATACAAGGTTAGAAGGTACGGGTTCCACGGGACCTCTCACTACTATGTTTCGCACCGGGCAGCGGATCTTTTGGGTAAGCCCTACGAGCAGTGCAAGATCATTACCCTGCATCTAGGCAACGGGGCCAGCATGGCAGCCATAATGGACGGCAAGGTTATCGACACCTCGATGGGCTTTACTCCGCTGGAAGGTCTAGTAATGGGGACCAGGTGCGGAGACATTGACCCTGCTATAGTCTTCTTCATAATGGAAAAACTCAACCTGTCGACCACTGAGGTGAACAACTATCTCAACAAGAAATCCGGTATGTTAGGGCTTTCCGGTGTATCCAACGATTTGAGGGATATCCTTGAAGCTGCAGCAGCCGGCAACGAAAGAGCCCAGCTGGCTCTCGACGTGTATTACACGCGGGTCAAGAGCTACATCGGCAACTACATCGCTCAGCTCAACGGCTGCGACTGCCTGGTATTCACTGCAGGAGTTGGAGAAAACGGCATAGATATCCGCGAGAACATCTGCAAGGACCTCGATTATCTGGGCATTAAGCTGGATCCCGAGAAGAATAAGGTAAGAGGCAGAGAGGTAGACGTAGCAACTGATGATTCCAAGGTAAGGATCTTTGTAATCCCGACCAACGAAGAACTGGTCATCGCTCGCGATACCTATCAGTTGGCTAAGTAGAGGGGCTAGGCAAGATATCAATTGATGAAGCCGGGGAAATCGCCCCGGCTTCTTCGCTTGTGGGGATACGCGCGTATTGATCGGAGCTCGAATTCCTCGTGGACATTCATTAGGATTACGTGGCCCGCATTGTGCTCTCGGGTTCGGTGTAAGTCAGTGTGAATACCGTATCAGTCAGCCAGCGGCGGAACGACTCATTGTCGCTGAATTGCTTGAATAGCTCGGTGTCATCCCGAAGCAGCGCGGTCATTACCCGCTGAAGCGCCTTGTCGTGCTCGATACGGGCGTTCTGTTTGTCGGAATACTTGCGTGCGTTCTGGTAGGCAGTGTCGGCCGCCACGCGGGCGGGGATCTCCTCGGTTATGAGTCTGCGCACCCGATCAGCGTCAGTCCAGGGAATATTGCCGAACTGATCGTTGAAAGCCTTGATGATGTTCGAGAGATGATCGAGCTCCGGTTCGGGCTTGTGTCCGCCGCCGCCTGGCGGTACCGGTTCGATCTCGGCATCCGCATCGCAAAGCGCTATCTTAATGCTCGCCTGCTTCTCGAGTCGGTAGCTGTCCATGTCGACTGCCTCGAGAATGCCCCTTGAAAGGTCCTCCTCTTTCGGTGCCGGAAGCTTGGGTACCAGGAAGTTGAGGAAGATCGATAGTTTCTCCCACTCGGCGTTGGTGTAGGGGAGGATCGAAGACAGAAAGTTATAGGTTCGCAGAAACGCCTTGGCTTTGCCCTTGAAGTCGACCTGACCGTCCTCGTCGAGATGCTCCATGTAGGTGGCGACGCAGGCGTCGAGGATCGGGTCGAGCTGGTCGCGGTCGGCCCCGCTCAGGTAGAGCCGCACCAGTTCATCAACTTGCTCAGGCGCGTACACCTGGTAGCCGTCAAGGTCGGCCTTAAGGTCGTGCAGCTTGTTCGGGTCGGTCTCGTCGGCGAGGATGGTCGTCCGGTAGTAGGGCTCGAAGGCCTTTCGGATCGTCTCCGGGTCGTTGACGAAATCGAGGACGAAGGTGTCGTGCTTCTGGGGGTGGGCGCGATTGAGGCGCGAAAGTGTCTGCACCGCCTTGACCCCGGAGAGCACCTTGTCCACGTACATTGTGTGCAGGAGCGGCTCGTCATAGCCGGTCTGGAACTTGTCGGCGCAGATCAAAAACCGATACGGGTCCTCCCGGATCTTGTCGGCGATCTGGTTCGAGGGAAAGCCGTTAAGGCTGGCCTCGGTGACCTGTTGACCGCCATACTCGTGCTCACCCGAGAAGGCCACAATCGCCCGATAGGGGCTTTTGCGCTCGGCAAGGTACGCCTTAAAGGCATGGAAGTACTGAATAGCTCGCTCGATGCTGCCGGTCACCACCATGGCCCGCGCCTGGCCGCCGATCTTGCCCTTGGCGATCACCTGCTCATGAAAGTGGTCCACCATGATCTCGGCCTTGAGCCGGATGGCGTACTCGTGCCCCTCGACGAAGCGGCGCAGCTTCTTCTGCGCCTTTTTGACGTCGAATTCGGGGTCGTCCTCGATTGTCTTGATGAGCTTATAGTAGCTCTTGACCGGTGTATAGTGGGCCAGCACATCCAGGATGAACCCTTCCTGAATGGCCTGTTTCATGGTGTAGCTATGAAACGGCCTGTGTTTAACCGTGCCGTCGGGCTGCGGGTCGGGTTCACCAAACATCTCCAACGTTTTGTTCTTAGGGGTGGCGGTGAAGGCGAAGTAGCTGGCGTTCGGCAAAAGCTTCCGGGCCTCCATTAGCCGGTTGATCTGGTCTTCGAAGGTCTCGTCTTCGTCCTCGGCACCGGCCTCCGACAAGGCCATGCTCATCTTGGCCGAGGTGCGGCCGCCCTGACTCGAGTGCGCCTCGTCGATGATGATCGCAAAACGGCGCCCGCGGTGCTCGTTGCCGATTTCGTCGAGGATGAACGGGAACTTCTGAAGCGTCGTGATGATGATCTTCTTGCCGCCCTCGATGAAGCGCCGCAGGTCTCCCGAATGCTCGGCGTGCCCCACCGTGGCGCTCACCTGGGCAAACTGCTTGACCGTGTCCCGGATCTGCTGGTCCAGGATGCGCCGGTCGGTCACCACGATAATGGAATCGAAAACGGGTCTTCCGTCCTTCGCGAGACCGATCAGCTGGTGGGCCAGCCAGGCGATGGAGTTGGACTTGCCGCTGCCGGCGGAATGTTGGATAAGGTAGCGCCGGCCCACGCCGTGCGCCGCCGCGTCCGCCAAGAGTTTTCGCACCACGTCGAGCTGGTGATAGCGGGGGAAGATCTGCCGTCGCCGTTTCTTGCCGGTCTTGAGGTCTTTCTCCTCAACGAGTTGAGCGTAGTTTTCGAGGATGTCGGTCAGGCTCTCACGGGTGAGTATCTCCCGCCACAGGTAATCGGTCTTGAGCCCATGCGGATTGGGAGGATTGCCCGCGCCGTCGTTCCATCCCTTGTTGAAAGGCAGAAACCACGACGCCTTGCCCGCAAGGTGCGTGCAGAACCACACCTCGTTGTCGTCAACGGCGAAGTGCGCCACGCAGCGGCCCAGCTCGAAGAGCTTTTCGCGCGGGTTGCGGTCGCGCCTGTACTGCTCGATGGCGTCGTGCACCGTCTGTTTGGTCAGCCGGTTTTTGAGCTCGAAAGTGAAGACCGGCAGGCCGTTAATGAAGAGCACCAGGTCCAGCGCCCGCTGCGTCTCGTCGCGGCTGTAGCGGAGCTGGCGCGTGACGGTAAAGCGGTTCTGCTCATAGAGCGCCCGCGCTTGCTCGTTTCCGGGGGAAGGCGTGCCGTAGAAGAGCTCAATGCGGTAAGGCCCGTGCTGGATGCCGCCTCTCAGCACGTCCACCACCCCGCGCTTGCTCACCTCGCCCTGAAGACGCGCCAGAAACTTGCGCCGCGTGGGGCTGTCGTTATCCAGGTCGAGCGCTTCGGCGACCTCAGGCTGCGTCGAGTGCAGAAACGCCGCGAGCTGAACCAGATCGACGCAGTACTCCCGGTCGTAATCGGCCGGGTCGCCGGGGAGCCAACCCACACCGCCGTAGGGTGCCGGCGTCTCGGCAACAAGCGGCGGGGCGCCGGCCGGACGGGGTCTGCAGTCGCTGCCAGTCAGCACCCGGCAGATCAGAGTTTCGAGCCCGGCTTCGCTCATGTCGGTGGGTTTCATTGTTCAGCCTCCTCCGTCATAGCTCCCTGCTCGGCGTCGGCAGGCGCCTCACCATCTTCGTTCGTCCCCTCGTCCTCCATGATCGCCTCTTCTGCCTCGGGCGGCTCGTCGGGCAGCCTCGCCGCCACCTCGCGCACATGCAGCTTGCCGGTCACGACGTCGGCGATCAGGCGGGTGCGGAACTCTTGAAGCAGATCGATGGCCTTCCGGACCGCGGCGATGGCGGCGTCGATCTTGGCCGTCTGGGCGTCGAGGTACTCGACGATGGCGGTTTGTTCGGGGAGGGGTGGGAGAACGGCCAATCTTTCATAAGCTTCGTTTC
>CAYONS010000028.1:4962-23721 GCA_964405385.1 uncultured Syntrophothermus sp. | reverse complement strand
AACCAGAGGCCTTGTTTTGGCTCTATCTTTTTACACAATTATACGGACTCAACTTACATTTGGTTCACCCCCTTTCGTTCACCCTTTTTTGTAATGGAGACAATGGTGCTGTTGGCATGGTTGAAGGTGCTGCGGTGACTACAGTCCCAAGGTATGGCAGCATCACCACCCCACGGCCGTGCTTTGCAGGAGGCCCTGGAAGACGGGGGTAACCGCGGGTAAAAGGGGGGGAAAAGAAACCAGCACTCACGGGAACCCCTCTTAAGAGCCAATCTCGTGCGTTTAAAGGGGCATTTTCCCCTGGTGCTGTAGTCGTGGCCCAAAAGCAGGGGCCGGTTTACCTCGCCTTACTCCTTCACCTTCCTTACCCGGTGCTTTTTCGGTAGGAGTGTGTTGAGCGGCGAGGCAAGAGCGTGTTGTTCCCTTATGTCCTGCTGGGTCAGGGCCACATACCGCCTGGTCATGGTCAAGTCGGCGTGGCCGAGCATTCTCTGCAGGGCCAGGGCGTGACCCCCGTTTCTGAGGAACTACAGGGCAAAGGCGTGCCGCAAATCGTAGGGCCGGATTTTCACCCCCAACCGCTTTGAGTAGGCTTCCAGCCTGTCGCCCCAGGTGTATGCATTCAGCGGCGTCCCTTCGCAGGTGCAGAAAACGGGAACGGCATCCCCCCAGGCCGGGTGCCTGGCGGAAAGGAGCTGCCTTACGGCCTCGGCGGTAGTCGGGGAAATGTAGAGCGTCCTTGCCGTCCTGGTCTTGGCGAAATCCTGACGGACGTAAACTTCAAGAGACCGCAAATTTATATCGCAAGGCAGCAGGGAAAATGCTTCCTTTGGTCGAATACCTGTGTCGAGGGTGAGGAGGACTAAGGCGTAGTCCCGCAAACCCGCGAATGTCTTTGTGTCCGGCAGGGTGAGGAGCCTCTGGAGGGTTTCGGCGTCAAGGCTCACCACCCTGCCGTTGTCTTTGCGTTTTTTGAACCCCGCCAGCGGGTTTTCCGGGAAAATACCTTCGGCTACGCACCAGGTAAAAAACTGCTTGAGGTAAGCCAAGCGGATGTTGTAGGTTGCTGGCTTCACCCGTTCACTAAAGAAGGCGTAGACGGCGGCCTTGAGCTTTCCTCCACCTTTCCAGGCTTCCGGGTGGCGTTTGAAGAAGAGGGTGACCACTTTTTTGTAGTCGGCAAGCGTGGTTTCGCTTCTCCCCTGGGCCTGCTTCCAGTAAAGGAACTGCTGCAGGGCTTCTTCCCAGGTGGCCGGTGCGTCCTTCCTGATACGCAGGACTTTCCCTTTCGCCAAAGCAAAACACCCCTTTCGTCGCCGCAAAGTATTTGTGTTGGCGGCAACCGCAAGGGGTGAATCCTTTGAGGTGCGGGCGGGTCTGTCAGCCTCAAGGGACTCGCCTTTTTCAGCGGCGTCCCTGGCATTTTATCCCAACCCTGCAAGCTCACTTTTTCGCTGGTGCCGGGGACCCGAGTCGAACGGGCACGGAGGTCACCCTCCGACGGATTTTAAGTCCGTTGCGTCTGCCGATTCCGCCACCCCGGCTATTCGGTTGTAATTCGCGTACAAAACTTTTGTTAATTCCCGGCGCTGCACACGTCTAACGCAATCACTCACCAGGCATATTGTACAAATACAAATGGAGGGCGAGACCGGATTCGAACCGGTGTATGGCGGTTTTGCAGACCGCAGCGTTGCCTCTTCGCCACTCGCCCCCATATCAGTCCTATTCTTCGTTAAAAACAAATGGAGCGGAAGACGAGATTCGAACTCGCGACCCTCGCCTTGGCAAGGCGATGCTCTACCACTGAGCCACTTCCGCTCAATAATGGTGCCTCAGGGCGGAATCGAACCGCCGACACGCGGATTTTCAGTCCGCTGCTCTACCATCTGAGCTACCGAGGCACACATGGCGGAGCCGACGGGAATTGAACCCGCGACCTCCGGCTTGACAGGCCGGCATGGTAACCCCTCCACCACGGCTCCGAATCGAGTTGAGTACAGAACCTCAAAGCAATACTAATTATAGCATGGGGCCCTGACCCCGTCAACGACGTCGGTTCTTATTTTTCTATTATGCTTTGTTCAAGATGGCCCGCCTGATGAAATTCGGCAAGACGAAGCAGGCCTGGTGTATTCCGTCGTTGTAGTAGTTGGTGCTGATCCCTAGTTCGCGGTATTGGTCGGCTTTGAAGTCTTTTATCGGGTGATATTTCTTCGAGCACAGCGTAAAACTCCAGATACTGGACGGATAGGTCGGCACGTAAGCCCAGTAGATCCGCACCAACGGGAATATGCTCTTCAGGTTCTCATACATCCGCCGCAGGGTGCGCTGGTGGTACCAGGGAGACTCGGACTGGGTCACCATGATGCCGTCATCATTCAAACGGTTGTAAATGTTCTGATGAAAATTCTTCTGGAAAAGCACTTCGGCCGGACCGATGGGATCAGACGCATCAACCAGTATCACATCGAACTTTTCATCGGTTTCGGCCATGAACTGGGCCCCGTCCCGGAAAAGGATCCTCGTCTTGGGATTATCCAGCTCACATGCGACCTGAGGGAAGTATTCCTTGCATTTTTCCACTACCATCTGGTCAATCTCTACCAGGGTGACCTGCTCCACTTCCGGGTGTTTCAGCACTTCACGCACAGTGCCGCCGTCTCCTCCCCCGACGACCAGAACCCGGCGAGGGTTGGGGTGGGTGAAGAGGGGAACGTGGCTAATCATCTCGTGGTAGATATACTCGTCTTTCTCGGTTATCATTATGGAACCGTACAGAACGAGCATCCGCCCGAACTCGTAAGTATCGAGTATGTCAATCCGCTGAAACGGGCTCTGCCCGCTGTAAACAACCTGCTTAACCTTGAGCGTCAGTCCGGCTCGCCCTTGATGAAGCTCCGAGTACCAGACGTTCCACAGGTCCACCATAGACTCTTCTCTTATAATATCCTCAGACACTTTTTTCCTCCTTCCAATATCAGTGCTTGCTTTAAAACTATACCACAACCGGTGTGCGCAAGCAATTTTCCCCAAAAACAGCCAAGCAGGCCCGCGTCTCTCTCGACGGCAATCGGGCCTGCTGTCTTAATGTTTCCCGGCTGAACCCCTCCCGGTCAGTCGATAACTACGGTGTGGGCCGGGGGGTACCCGTTGAAGTTGCTGGCACTGGCGGTGGTGTATGCTCCCATAGAAAGCGCTACAAGGGTATCTCCTATCTCCAGTCTGGGCATAACCGTATTGTGATAGATTACATCGAAAGAATCGCACGTAGGGCCAGCCAATATGCACTGTTCCCGCGGCCCGTCTTTCTCACTCAGGATAAGGTAATCGCAGTGGTCGTACAAACGCCCGGAAAACGCCCCATACAATCCGTCATCGACGTAGTACCACCACACGTTGTTTCTCTTGGATTTCCCTATCACCGTCATAACGAGGTTGGCCGCGTCCCCGATGATAAACCGGCCCGGCTCCGCTATTACGTTTACGTTCGGGAAATAACTGTCAAGCGCCTCCTGTATCGGAGCAAAAAACCTGCGCAAAGGCATGATGGGCTCGATATATTCGACCGGGAAGCCCCCTCCGATATCGAGGTAGTCCAGATAAATCCCATGCAAAGCCAGGTAATTGAAGACCTTCTTGCATTCGCTTATTGCATCCGTGTACTTGTAGGGGTTCAGGTTTTGGGACCCTACGTGGAAACACAGCCCCCGGACCACAAGACCCATTTCCGCCGCCTTGAGAACCAGCCCGGCGGCTTCATCGGCCGGCACCCCGTATTTATACGATAGGTTGACCACGCAGTCCGGGTTAGGGAAACTCAACCGCAGCAACAGGTTGACACTTGATCCGTAGGGTCTGAACTTCTCCAGCTCGTGCTCGTTGTCGAACACGAACCACCTGACCCCTTCATCAACGGCAAAGCGGATGTCTTCAGGTTTCTTTATAGGGTTAGTGTGTATCATGTTTTCGCTATGCGCTCCGATACTCTTGGCTACTGTTATCTCCTGAGGTGAACAGATATCAAAATAGTCGGTAAATTCCTTGATAGTCTTTAGCACTTCAGGATGAGCGTTAGCTTTGACGGCGTAATACATCTTGACCCCGGGCAGATAATCATTGAGTATGGCAAACTTCTCCGCTATCTCTCGCCGGGAAACAACCAAGAGCGGGGTACCCCACCTCTCTTTGATTTTCTTGGCCTCTTCAAAACTCAGACGCAGCATGGATCAACCTCCCTCCCTTCACGCCCGATTCCTGCATCAATAAAATATAGCTGGACATCCGGCTGCATACACAACCGGCCCAGCCTTTCTCAAGCGCACGAATCATATTTTATCATATGCCCCTCTATTCTCAAGTGGTAATTGTATGTTTTCTAATTTCAGTCAAGACTCATTTTCGCTTCTCTCAAGAAATCCAAGAACATGTCCACACTTTTCCTGCGCTGCTTTTGTTTCGGAAATACAACATAAAAATTCCGTTTTAATTCAAGCCCTTCGACTCTAACCGCTTTGATATTTCTGACATTTTCCGCCTTCTTAACCGCCCATTGCGAGACCAAAGAAATGCCCATCCCTGCTTCAACCGAAGCCAGAACCGCTTCCGTGCTGCCTACCTCAGCTACCACATTAATGGCACCTGCTTTTATCCCTGCCGCTTGCAGAGCGCTCTCCAGCGTCGCCCTTGTTCCTGATCCTTTTTCCCGGAAAACCCAGGGCTCCTGCAGGATATCATCTACTGTAACAGCCTCTAAATCCAACAGGCCGTGTCCCTCAGGCACAACGAGAAGCAACTCGTCCGCTATCCACTTAAAATAGTCTACCCGCCTATCTCCGGTCCATGCCCCTATAATGCCTACATCCAGCTGCTTGTCAACCACTTTGCCCAAAATAACCTCGCTGTCTCCTACCTCCATGTACAGCGCCACGTGAGGGTGTCTGGACTTGAATTCGCTCATAAGAGGGGGCATGATATACTGTCCTGGAATGGTGCTGGCTCCCAAAAGCAGCCTTCCTTTGCGGGTTTCCAGAATATCTCCCATTACCCTATCCGTCTTTTCCACTGCCCGCAGTATGTCTTTAGCGCACGTATACAAAGCCTCTCCTTCCGGAGTCGGCTTCAACTTCTTGCCCGTACGCTCCAGCAACAAAACCCCGTACATCTCTTCCAAGGCCTGTATCTGCTTGCTGACAGCCGGCTGAGAAATGTCCAGTTCCCGAGCCACTTTAGTAAAATTCTGGGTTTCAATTACCCTTACGAATGTTCTGAACAGGTTTATCCTCATACACTTTTCATCTCCGCAGCATCATCTCACAACCTAATAGTCTCATCGCAAAAAACCGCTCAGTATGGTGTCAACCGCCTCCTGCTCGGTAAGGCCCAGCGACATCAGCTTGAGCAGCTGCTCACCGGCTATCCTGCCTATGGCCGCTTCATGGGTTAACACAGCCCCTGCATTCTCGGCGACTAACTCGGGAACTGACCGTATCTGAGCCCGATCCATTATTATGGCATCACACTCCACATGTCCGGTGCTCTTGGCCTTACCTATGAGAGCGGCCCGAAACTCCTGCCGGGAGTTATCCTGGGCCACGGAACGGGATATAACCTGGGCTACACCCCCAACACCCACGAGATGGATCTCGATCATCGACTCGGCCTCTTGGTCCCGGTGAGTTAACAATTTCTCTACTATCTTTAAATTCCCCCGGTCGTACACGTAAGCGGTTGTCTGCCTTTTTGTATGGTCAACCCCTTTTATCTGAACGAGCTCCATTTCCGCCTGGGCCCCTTCTTCTACGGTTATTACCGTGTTGGGATTCAGTATCCTTTGCGACTCCGGTTTCCCCTCACCGTAGTGCTTCTCGACGTAGCGCATCCGGGCCCCTTTTTTTACGATAATCTCATGGATTCCGTCATGTCTTGATACATCCTGCCCCGTGTTATGGATGCCGCAACCGGCGACTACCAGCACGTCGGCCCCTTCACCGATGATAAAAGTATTGTACACCATGTCCTTAAAGCCGCTCCTGGTGAGAATAACGGGGATATGCACAGATTCGTTAACCGTACCCGGTTTGACGATGACATCTATACCCGGCTTGTCCTGCTTAGCTATAATCTCTATATTAGAAGACGAGCGCCTGATTACCGCTTCTCCGTCTCTTCTGATGTTAACAGCACCTTGGGGGATTGAGTGCAGGTCAGCCACCGCCTGCAAAAGTCCCTGTTCCAGCTTACTGAACTCCATGAACGATACCTCCGCACTGCTCCCTCATCTTGCAGCAAATTTCGTCTTTTATCAAAGGCCAAATCTCTTCCGGCGTTCCTCTCTGCTGCACCGTCCCCTCAGATATGATGATGATCTCGTCACATACCGGCAGAAACTGTTCGTTGTGGCTTATCACAATAGCAGTCTTGTGTGGGTTCCCCTTGTACCTCTTCAATATTATGTCAATCAGTTTCTGAATGGTCCAAAGGTCGACTCCCGATTCCGGCTCATCGAAGATACTGATGCGAGCGTTTCGCGCCAGTACTTGGGCAACCTCGATTCTCTTGGCTTCGCCGCCACTGAGGCCGGGACCCACATCCCTGTCCAGATAGTCCTCGGGGCAAAGCCCTACATCGCGCAGATACCCCCGCACCTCCGTAGTCTCTAGCTGGGGTCCGGCGATCCTCATCAGATCCGACACCGACAACCCCTTGAATCGAGGCGGATTTTGAAAAGCGTAAGCTATCCCCAGATGTGCTCTTTCCGTAACGCCAAGACCAGTGATGTCCTCGCCGTCAAGAATAACCTTTCCTGAATTGGGAGTATAGATACCCATTATCACTTTGGCCAATGATGTCTTGCCTCCGCCGTTCGGTCCCGTGACTCCATAAAGCTTCCCTGGCTCAAAACTGAGACTTACGTCTCTTAAAATCTCCTTGGCGGAACCGTTGTCTGCGTCGACGGCTACGTTTATATCCCGTAGTTCGAGCATCTCTCTTTCCCTCCCAGAAAAATAAGATTCACCCTAATAATAACATAACTGCTGTTCATGGCAATGGCTCTGCCAATATCCTTCGGGCAATTCCCCGGCCCAGGGCTATCTGTGACCCGTCCAGCCTCACTACGACAGGCCCTCTAAAAGGATATCGCGATACTACCTCCACCTCCGCGCCGGGCCCCAGCCCCATTTTCAGCAAACGGTCGGACCCCCTCCACCCCCCGAGAAAGCCGGCGACCCGCACCCGGGTTCCCGATTTCACCCTGTCCAGGGTTATCTGTTTTCCGGCGTTGCGAGAAATATCCCATTTATTCATATGTCCTCCTCCTCTGCTACCTTGGCAAAACGATGTTTAAGCCTATTCCAGTTAATAGAGAAATAGCAAGACCCGTCGCTACGATCTTCGACAGATTCCACAGCCCTATCTCCCTCCAGCTGGTTACCATGACCGGAAGACAGGGCAAGGAGAGGGCGATCATGGAAATGGCAATGGTCGCCTGTCTTGGATCCAGGTCCAGGTTCAAAAGCACCAAAGGAGCCAAATAACGCTGGATCACCGTCACCAACACGGCAACAAAAGCCTCAGCCGGTACGCCGAACAGTAGCTCGGTTATCCTGTCCATCCCCGCGACCACCCTCAACACACCCGAATCTATAAGAACGCGAACCGCTATGCTCATGACGACCAGAAGCGGCAAGACCTCTGTAAAGAATCCTCTAAAGCGAATCCTCACTTTGGCCGCCAGAGTCCTGAAGAACGGCACTCTTAGAGGCGGGAGTTCGTATACTATCTCTTCCTGCCTCAAGTCCAACCTCTTTTTCAATCCCAGGCTCAAGAATATGAAAACCAGTACCATCGCGCCTGCTGTGGCTTCGGGATAGGCATCAAAGGCCGTAACCACCGCCACAATCATCGCCAAAGTCGCGGCGCAGGGAATCACAATGGACAAGAGAGTGATCACTACGAGCCTTTCCTTCGCATTAGGGAGGATTCGGGTGGCCACCACCGCCGGCGTCCGGCACCCGAATCCCAAAGCCAGAGGAATTACCGCCTGACCTGATATGCCCAGTACTCTCCCCAGGCGGTCCAGCACCACCGCATAACGGGCCAGAAGCCCCGTGTCTTCGAGCACCGCCATGAAGAGGGAAACCATGAGAACGGCAGGCAAAACTAGGGCAAAAGGTATGAGCAAGCCTTCCGGTATCCCTTTGCTCAACACCTGACTGACAAATCCTTCAGGCAACACCCTGGTGATGCCGTAAGCCAAGAGCTGCTGAACAGGTTCAAACACAGCCTCGACAAGACCCTCAACCCAGCCGGTAAATGCCACAAGCGATTTAAACCCGACCCACAGGACCAAAAACAGCAGAAACGCACCCAGTACCGGCCGGTCTATCCATCTCTCGATACGGCTCAGCCACTGGACGCGGCGCCGGGACTCATAATCCATCACCTTATTGGCCAGGGCCCGAGCCTGTAACTGCAACCCCCACAGCTGTTCTTCCTGGCATGACGCTCTCGCCTTTTCGTGTGAACAGGACCAGCACAGACCGTCGCAACTGAAGCCCCCCTCTTCGGCAAGGACCTGAAGATTCCCTTTTATCACTTCCGGATCGGGAAGAGCAAAGCCGTCTTTTAATCCCCTGTCCAGAAAATCAAGTACTTCGGCTACTCCCTCTCCCGTTACGGCGGAAAACGGTATTACCGCAACGCCCAGCCACCGAGCCAGCTCCGCGTGTCTGATTATTATTCCTTTGCCCCTGACGCGGTCCATTTGATTCAGAAGCACCAGGACCGGCTTATTGAGCCCAAGCAGCTCCAGGGTCAAAGCCAGGTTGCGGGCCAGGTTGGTAGCGTCAATCACGTTGATGATAAGCCCTGCGGAGTCGTCAGACAAAAGCTCTTTGGTTATCCTCTCTTCTGCAGAAGCCGCAGCCAAGCTGTAGATACCGGGCGTATCAATCAGTTCTATGCGTTTTGGGCCCAACTTAACACTGCCCTTTGTTAATTCTACTGAGGTCCCAGGGTAGTTGGAGACGATAACATCTGCTCCTGTCAAACGGTTCAGAACCGCGCTCTTTCCCACATTCGGCTGTCCGACGAGTACTGCTTTCACATCCAGCCTCCTTTCTTGTAAATGATACTCATTCTCATTCGACTGACATGCAAACCTCTTTGTACACTGCCGGATTAATCTTCACTGCTGCGAAGGCAGGTAGGACATTTCCCGTAGATGACCAGAGAGTGATCTATCACCTGAAAACCTTTCTCTTCGACCTGGCGTTCCAGTTGGTGCAAGAGATCCTCTTCAATCTCCGTAATTCTGCCACACCCCACGCACACCAGGTGATGATGTCGGTGACGGTCTATGTCATGGAATTCGTAGCGGAACTTTCCCTCGTCAAAACTGGTCTTGCGCAACAATCCAAGCCCGGCGAACAATTCGAGAGTCCGGTATACCGTAGCCATTCCGATGCTGGGCATGCGGGCTCGCACCATGAAAAATATCTGCTCAGCCGATAAATGCTCACCCTGATTATCCTCCAGGACCTGAAGAATGGCACGGCGTTGAGGTGTAAGTTTGTAATTGGATTCCGCCAGTTTTTCGTAGAAGATTTCTCGGCTCAAAAGTCGCACGCCTTTCCCACGTCGTATTGATAATAATTATCATTCTCTATAACGAACGATAACATAAAATCTTGCTACGGGCAACGACAAATCGCTCACCGGTGTTTCATCCGGTCCAGACGGTTTAAAAAGCCCAAAAGCGTTGGCTTAGCCCTCACAACTGCCGGACACAAAAAAAGGAGACCGGTTTCGGTCCCCTTTTCGAGTGTTCTAAGTCCTGGTAGTAAGTAAAACCTGTTGTCGTGTTTGTTCTTTATTTTATAACTATACCTTATACTATACCTTGAGCCATCATGGCATCCGCTACTTTCAGGAATCCCGCGATATTAGCTCCTACCACGAAGTTATCTTCATACCCGTACTCCTTCGCTGTTTCGCTCACGTTCTTGTAAATATTCACCATGATATTCTTCAGTTTGGCATCCACTTCTTCAAAAGTCCAGGACATTCTCATGCTGTTCTGGCTCATTTCCAGGGCTGATGTGGCCACACCGCCGGCGTTAGCCGCTTTACCGGGAGCAAACAAAACCTTGTTTTCGAGGAATACGCGGACCGCTCCCGGAGTGCACGGCATGTTTGCTCCTTCCCCTACAGCGAAGCATCCGTTGGCAACCAATCTCTTTGCGTCGTTCTCATCCAGCTCATTCTGCGTAGCGCAAGGAAGGGCTATGTCGCACTTTATATTCCAGATACCCGTGCCTTCGACGTATTCGGCAGTCGGGTGAGATTTCAGGTAATCTCTGATCCTTCCTCTCTCTACTTCTTTGATACGTTTCACAGTCTCCAGGTTCACGCCGTCCCTGTCGTAAATGTATCCGTTGGAATCACACATGGCTACTACCTTGCCGCCCAGTTGGTACACTTTTTCGGCAGCGTAGATGGCCACGTTCCCGGAGCCCGAAATTACTACCGTGGCCCCTTCGAAGCTCTTGCCTTTGGCTTTAATCATTTCATCCACGAAATATACCAGCCCGTAACCCGTAGCCTCTGTTCTGACAAGGCTGCCGCCATACGATAATCCCTTGCCCGTGAGAACCCCTTCGTAAAGCCGCGTAAGCTTCTTGTACTGGCCGTACATGTATCCGATCTCCCGGGCTCCAACCCCGATGTCCCCAGCGGGCACGTCTATGTCGGCTCCGATGTGGCGGTACAACTCGTTCATAAAGCTCTGGCAGAACCTCATGATCTCTCCGTCCGATTTGCCTTTAGGATCAAAGTCGGCCCCGCCCTTGGCTCCCCCGATGGGTAGGCCCGTAAGGGAGTTCTTGAATATCTGCTCGAAGCCCAGGAACTTAATAATACCCGTATAAACGGTGGGGTGGAACCTGATGCCCCCTTTGTACGGACCAATGGCGCTGTTAAACTGAATACGCATACCCCGGTTTACCTGAACCCGCCCCTGGTCGTCAACCCACGGCACCCGGAATATGATCTGTCTTTCCGGTTCCACGATTCTCTCTAGCAGCCCGGCCTTTTGGTATTCCGGATGCCTCTCCAGAACCGGTTCCAGTGAATCCAATACTTCTTTCACCGCCTGCAAGAATTCAGGCTCATGCGGATTCCGATCCACGACTTTCTGGTAGACTTCTTGAACGTACGACACTGTACTCCCGTCCTTTCGTCTGGTGATTTGGGTCTAAGAAAACGGCGGCCGCAGGAAAATTACCGTCGGCCCGGCCGCGTCCAATAATAAAATTAATGCTTGGACCAACTCTTGTAAATAGTCCAGCATCAAATATATTGTATTCCTAGGGCTACTACGTCAACAGCCGGTCAAAACTTCGCCGCGGCCGAGCAGCTTCCGTTATTCTCCGCCACCAGGTAACACTTAACCTCGCGGGTATCAAAGTTCACATCCACCCATAAATCTTTTTCCGGTCCTGTGAAATCTACAACCTTAACCACCGGTTCCCACTCTCGATATTCGGGAAGCAACTGCCCCAGCATGTTGGGAGCCAGCTCCAGCGCGTGCAAGTTTACAATTGTTCCTTGCCTCAGAGGATATAATGCCACATACAAAATTTGGGCCTCTACAAGATCTTGAAAGAAATGAGTTCCGAACGATAGTTCCGGCATGAATCCTTCTTTTTCTCCCGCCAGTTCCACTAGCACGGTAGCGTTGCAAATCTCAGCAAAGGACACAGGTACACCAAGGCTGGGAGTACTGGTTCCCCAACGTCCGGGTCCAACCAACATCATGGCAGAACCGGAATCGCTTTTCGATAAACGGTTAAGCCGGCCTATAAGGCGGGCAACCTGATACTTATCTGATACCGACAACTTGATATACTTTTCCGGCTGGACATACACTACTCGCTGCACCGTCTGCGAAAAATCCCCGCCCATAAACGTCCCCCGGGTTTGAAAAATTATTTCAGAATAAGATACTTCCTTCCTCGTCTCCGCCTGTCTGTGTCTCTTGGCAGTTTGCAACGGCCGGCACTGAAGCAAATTGAACTGCATAGCGTAATCCGGGTCAAAATTCACAGTGTATTCTATATCTACGGGATGTTGATAGGCCTCCTCTAGGGTGTGCAACATCTTCCTTAACACCGAGGCAAAAGGCGTAGAGGTCAGCAACCCGTCGAAAGTGAGTATCCAGCTCTCTGCCTGATGGTGGCCCAGTTCTCGCATCCTCCGAGTGGTTTCATGGTCGCGCATCGCCACGAGTTTCCATGCGTTAAAGGTTTTAAGGCCGGAGATACTGCTCAGAGGAACGGTGTCTAAGTCGTTTAGAACTATGTCCAAAAGGTCAACCTTGCGCTGGGAAAACCTTCGCAAATCCTCAAGCGTGGAATCCGGTCTGGCCAGGGGTTGGTCCAAGGCTACCAACCTTGGGTAATCGTCATCTACCCGGTCGACTGCCCGCGTTCCTAGGCCGACTACTATCCTGGTCATGCCAGCCTCCGGCTCCATGTCTTCCTTCCAGGTGTACGGGTTGCGCGACAATGCTACCCCTGCCAGATCAGGAAAAAAATAATGCCCGTGCTGGGATCCGGAGACCCGCTGTACCAACAAGGCCATCTGTTCGTCGCTCTGAGCAAGGCCCCTTTGCAGCCGGTAAGCGAGAGCGTCCTCGCTCATGGTACTAGCAAACACTATTTTTACTGCTTCTTCGAAAATGCTTAATCGTTCCTGAGGACTACCCTGGTTTACGCAGAATATGCTCTCGTATTTACCTGCAAACGCGTTGCCAAAGCTATCTTCGAGCAGGCTACTGGAACGAACGATTATTGGAGCTTGTCCGAAATACTCAAGCATCTGTCTAAACTGTTCCCTAATTCCTTCCGGGAGAATACCTTCTCTAATTCGGCGTCTGAGTTCTTCGGCCAGTGTGAAATAGTTTTCCTCTTTTTTTTGCTGCATGCGCAGGTTCCAGCACCCGTTTTCTACTAGGTATGTGTAATAAACATCAGAACCCACATAAAAGGAATCGTGCGCTTCCAACCACGCTTCCCAGTCCCAATCAGAATCGTTCTGCAAGATGCAGCGCGCAAGAAGCATCCCCACAGTCTTTCCACCGATAAATCCTGACCCGATCAACCGCTTCCTGATTTCCAGAAGGTCCTTAAGGCGGAAGTATTTCCGGGCCAGGCGTAATACTCTTTCGTCTCGCCCTATCATCATTCTGCATAGTTGATCGATCATTTCAGGTTCTTTTGCCACGGCCACGGGATCCCCCGACCTTATTGCTTCCATGAGTTCCTCTGCCTTTAAAAAAACCTTATCCCAGTAGTCCAGCCATCTCCCGGCGTCACCCGGTCCCTGCCGATGCACTCTTGAGAAGAGACGAGCAGTCTCTGTACTGCTCGTAATGGGAACAAAGTCATCCTCCAGCTTAATGTGAGGCAGAAACATGGTCGGAGAGTATCGATTCCAAACCTTGAGAGGGTGAACGTAGAGCTCGCGGCCGTAACGGTAAACTTCTAGAAGCAGTTGGGTCGTATCCCGAATCCGCGCGATGGTCTGGTAAGAATTTCGGCCACGCAAAATGGCAAAGTAGGCAATCGTGTTAAGCTGAAACAGGTAGGGACAGGTGACACGGAAGAAATTGCCTATCATTAAGTCGGTAGCCCATGCCGACAAAAGATCAGATAAGCAGTCGAAAACGTAACAGATGCCTTCTCCTTCGGTCGAGGCAATGGCATGGACCTCAGCTGAAAACGCTTCGAAACCACTGCTGGCATCTAAATTATAGACCTTTACATTCCCGCCGGGCTCCGTTATTGCCGGGTGTTCACCGAAGCGCATGTATACTACCTTGCGATTTTGTGATAAAGCCTGATTAATGAAGGGTTTTACAAAGTACCGGTAATCTTCTATTTCATCTACCTGCCATACCACATTATCTCCCCAGCGTAGGTAGTCAAGTATCCTATCTAAGCTCGAGATACCAGTGGAAATTCGCTCAACCATGTATTGCCCCTCCCACGAACGCCTCGCTTCGTAATATTAGGAGATAAAAAGGTCCTAATAGTCGGAGCCACGAACCTCTTCATCCACTGGGCAAAGCTCTGTTCTCTACAAGAACCGTGTCGTTGGCATGGCAGCCGAACAAGCTACGTTGCACGAAGCATAACCCGATAAAGCGCTCACCCGTAGTTCCTCGCAAAAACTGCATTATCAAGCGTTCGTCAAATATTGACAGCTGCCATTCATCAGATTCAAGAATTCGTCAAACAAATAACCTGTATCTTGAGGACCAGGAGCTGCTTCAGGATGAAATTGAACTGACAATATCCGCAATTCATCGTGTCTCAGCCCTTCGACAGTGCCATCATTCAGATTGCGAAAGGATACGTACGCCCCGGCCCTCGAAAGAGAAGCCTCCTCCACCGCATACCCATGATTTTGTGATGTGATGTGAACTTTACCCGAACTAAGATCCTTCACCGGGTGGTTTCCTCCTCGGTGTCCGAACTTCATCTTGTAAGTCTCCGCACCCAAAGCCAGGGCTAGGAGTTGGTGCCCAAGACATATTCCTAGAATCGGAACTTTACCAAGCAACATTCTTACCGTTTCTACCGCGTACATGCAGTCCCTGGGATCTCCGGGACCATTAGATAAAATCAGCCCTTCGGGCGCGAACTCCATAATCTTATCGCCGTCGGTGTCAGCAGGAACGGTGATGACTTCACAGCCTCTTTTTACCAGAGCAGAGATTATGCTCTTTTTGACCCCAAAATCCATCAAAACGACGCGTCTGGAGCCATTCCCTTCACGCTTGATTTGACGAGAAGTAACTTTCATTACGTGACCCCCGAGAGGGGGTTCGGCTGCTCTTCGCGCTTTCTCCTTTAAGGCGTTAACATCATCTAGGACCGGGACAATGACCCCGCCCATGGTGCCGTAGGTTCGCAATACGCGGGTAAGGGCCCGGGTGTCGACTTCGGCCAAACACATCAAGCCTTTTTCTGCCAAAAACTCATCTAACCCCATTTGCGAACGGTAATGTTCCGGACCCATACATAGTTCTCTGACCACCAACCCTCGCAGCCATATAACCTCGGATTCAAAATGATTCAGGTTTATCCCATAGTTGCCTATAAGGGGATACGTCATCACCACGATCTGTCCCGCATAGGACGGATCGCTAATTACCTGCTCATACCCAACCATAGCCGTGTTAAAAACGACTTCTCCTCCGGTTTCACCAGACGATCCTAACATTACTCCTTCAAACACAGCTCCATCTTCGAGTACGAGATATCCTTTTTGCTTCACCACCTTGCCCCCTTACGCTTGCCTGCCGGCATGGTCTGGTAAATCCGGCTTGTCCGAACGCTGGACCACCAGCCCTCCGGTAGTGAGAGTTCCCACACATGGGAAAGCCTCCTCTACACTCAAACAATACACACGACTGTTGACCGTACAGTTGCGGCTCTTTTTAACGTGTCAAGCGCCAGAACCTTTCTTGCGACTGGTCTCATACCCCGGTATACAAACTACCATACGGACGGCTTCCCTGAGGTGTAAGCTTTATGAAGGACAGCTCATCCCATACATCGGGGTTAAAACCAAAATAAGCGCAGTAACGGAGAAAATACTCGTGCAAGAAATCTCGGTCGTCTTCCGTCGTTACAGATACTTGCACATTTCGACTTATGCATGTCGGGTCAACCGGCTCGCGAATGAATATACGTCCTCCGTGCATTCCCGAACCGCAGTAAGGTCCAATCAAAGGCCTGCTTCCTGTCTTTAGCCCAAGCAAAATGATGCGGCCCCCAGCCATGTATTCCCCTAGAAAAGCACCGGCAGAGCCTCCGATGACGACCACTGGACAGCTGTCAGCGAATTCCTTCATGTGAATCCCAGCCCGGTAACCCACGTTATCACGAACGAAGATCTCTCCGCCTCTCATACCGTAGCCCAGGACGTCACCCACACTGCCTTCAACAATTACCCTTCCACTGCTCATAGTGTTACCTACACCATCCTGGGCATTGCCTATTACCCGTATTTCCACGCCGTCCAGATAACAGGCAAGGTCGTTGCCGGGAACCCCGTTAACCACTAACCTTAAATAGCCCTTCATCCCCGCGCCCAGGTAATATTGACCGTTCACCTCGTGCACAAATATCGTATCCGCCCCCTGGGCTGCCGCCATCCGAATAGCCCGGTTCAACTCGCGGTATCCTAAATCTGTAGCTGATATCCTGACCTCCACTCAACATCACCCCCCTGCCACGAGTCCCACCGCCGCCGTAACGGCTCCGGGAGGTCGATCAGTCCCAAATTCGGTTTCAATAACCTCTCTTCGTGCCCTTCAATTGATGCCCCACTTCTCACCAGAGCGGTGAGTATCCCTACCCGCTCAACATCTCCTACGGCTATAAAGCCGACCAGCCTGTCGCCTAATATACTCAAACTGCGGTAGCTTTTTCGAGATACATCAGCTTGGCTCACTGTCTTTATCCCTTCTTTCTGGATGTTGCTCCAGCCTGCGGTGGCTATAGGCAGCCCGAAGAAGCTCACCGAGTTCATAGCCAGACCCCCTGGGTAGGGTACCCTGGCTCCGGCCATGTTTTTCCCAGCCGTTTCTCCTTGTTTGTAAGCGTTGGGTAGAGTGGCTATCACCCGGGATTCCCCTGATAGCAAATCAAGTCCTTCGGCAACATCTCCGGCTGCATAAACGTCAGAAACAGTAGTCTCTAAGTACTCGTTTACCAGTATCCCGTGATTCCACCTAACATCGGTACCGGCGACCAGATCAAGATTAGGGTCAACCCCCGCCGCCACCACCACCATGTCTGCCGGAAGCGAAAACCCGTTTGACAGCCCGACACTTTCTACCTGCTGTTCTCTGTTCAAATACTTGCGATACTTATCCTTTAGAGCATAGACGTCCGCTGGAACCGTACTCCTTCCCCCGTAAACCTCGGTAACCTTTATCCCAGTGAGCAAGTGTACTCCCGCTTCCTCCAGATGTTTCCGGACTATACAGGCTCCCTCTTCATCCAGGATGGACCCGAGAATTGTGTCCGCCACCTCTACTACAGTGACCCTCAAGCCAAGCTTGGTCAAAGCCTCGGCCGCCTTCAATCCGGTCAGACCAGCGCCCAGCACCACAGCTCTCAACCCCGGACCGGCTACGGTTCGGATGGCTTTCACGTCTTCCCAACGGTTGAAAAAAAAGACCCCCTGTTTGTCTAATCCCTTTACCGGCGGCAGTACTGGCCTTGAACCTGTAGCCAACAGCAGCCGCTCGTATTCTAGTTCTTCCCCGTTGTCGAGAAGTACCCGCTGTGAAGAACACGACAACCGTACCGCTCTGACTCCCAGCTTTAACTCAACTTTGTGCCGGTCATAAAACCCCGGGGCCCTGTAGCCCATCCTTGATTCGTCAACCCGGCCTTCTAAGTAATAAGAGATTAGGGGCCGCGAATAAGCAGGGTACGGCTCTTCTGAAATCACCGTGATTTGCCCTTCTTTGTCTAGGCTGCGTATCCCTTCGATAGCGCCCACAGCTGCCGCCGAATTACCTACCAAAACGTAACGCATCCCTACCCCTCCTCTACCCATACTTCCATCCGGAGTGCCTCGTTGGGACAATTGGCCACACAGGCTGGAACCTCACCCGTTCCTCCGCAAAGGTCACACTTGACCGCCACTTTACGTTCCCCCGATGACGGCCTTATGGCTCCATAAGGACACGCCACCACACAGGTCCAGCATCCGATGCATCTTTCTTCTTCTATCTTTATTATGCCGAGCTCGGCGTCGAGCTGGAGGGCACCAGTAAGACAGGACTTAGTACATTCCGGTTCCCGGCAATGGCGACAGGATACAGAAAAAGATAAGACCCCCTCTTCCTCTACCGTGACGCGTGGTACCGGCCTTTGCCCGTCGAGTTTGAATGCTTTCAAAACATCGTGGGGGAAGCGGGAGTGAGAAGTAATACAGTAAACCTCGCACAGCCGGCAGCCTATGCAAACATCGAAATTACATACAATTCGCCTGCGCATCCTCTTACCCCCTATTCCCCTGCCGCCTTAACCTGTAGTATCTCCAGCTCTTTGGGCCCAAGCCCTATGCCCCTTAGATGCAGCCGGTTCCCCCGCAAGCTCTCAATGGCGTTGATACCCATACCTCCGAGCATTTCCTTTATCTCATGAGCCCAGGCCCGGATCAGATTAGCAGCCCTCCTGGCTCCGACCTCGGGGTTCACCCGCTTTGTAAGATAAGGATTGGTAGTAGCTATTCCCCAATTACACTTGCCCTGATAACACTTCTGGCACATGTGACAGCCTAACGCGATTAGAGCGGCGGTGCCGATATACACAGCATCAGCCCCCAAGGCTATAGCCTTAACCACGTCCGCGCTATTGCGGATACCACCAGCCACTACGAGAGAAACCGTATTCCTGATGCCCTCTTCCCGCAAGCGGGAATCAACTGCGGCCAAAGCAAGTTCTATCGGAATTCCAACGTTGTCCCGTATGCGCAGGGGTGCTGCCCCCGTACCGCCGCGAAACCCATCTATAACCAGAAAATCAGCCCCTGCCCTTACTGACCCCGAGGCTATGGCCGCCACGTTATGAACCGCAGCGATCTTAACCCCTACCGGTTTCGCGTACTCAGTAGCTTCCTTAAGTGAGAAAATTAGCTGGCGCAAATCCTCGATCGAGTATATATCGT
>CAYONS010000028.1:0-4862 GCA_964405385.1 uncultured Syntrophothermus sp. | reverse complement strand
GCTTCCTTAAGTGAGAAAATTAGCTGGCGCAAATCCTCGATCGAGTATATATCGTGGTGAGGCGCCGGCGAAATCGCATCAGTACCCAAGGGAATCATGCGAGTCCGGCTGACTTCTGGTCCTACCTTTTCCCCCGGCAGGTGCCCCCCTATACCCGGCTTGGCTCCCTGCCCTATCTTAATCTCGATCGCGGCTCCGCTGTTCAAATAGTCAATGCTGACCCCAAATCTTCCTGAAGCTACCTGCACTATAGCCCGTTTTGCGTAAGGCATAACCTCCGGATGTAGTCCGCCCTCTCCGCAGTTCCAGTAAATACCAGTTTCGACCGCAGCCTGGGCCAGTGATTTCTGCGCGTTCAGGCTAATGGAGCCAAACGACATGGCGCTGAACATAATTGGGACATCCAGTTCCAGCTGTGGAGGAAATTCTTCTGCGGTTTCTTCTTGTCCGACGGTCGCCACTTCTGGCTTCCTTCCGATAAACGTTTTCAATTCCACCGGTTCTCTCAGTGGGTCGATCGATGGGTTAGTCACCTGACTGGCGTTTAACAGCAAGTGGTCCCAATACACCGGGTATGGCCGGTCGTTCCCCATACCTGCGAGAAGCGTCCCACCAGTTTCCGCCTGCAGGTATATCTGTTCAATATCTGGCTTTTTCCAATTTGCATTGGTTTTGAAATCCAACGGATTCTCTACCACATTCAGAGCTCCCGTAGGGCATAACACCACACACCGGTGACAATTCACACATTCAGCATCATTGGAAACAAGGCGCCCGTAATCTTCATCCCAAACGTGCACTCCGTTGCAGCATTGTCTGACGCACACCATACATTCGATACAGCGCTCATGATTTCTAATGATTCTGTAGGAAGGGACTCTCAGGGTAATTGCCATCAAGACACCCCCTTTGCCCTTCCATCACTGAAATTGCTTAGCATTTCCTGCTTTGAAGATTGCGTTCCTACCCAGCCCAGTACCGGTTCTCCCCCGGACGGTGACCATAGCCGTTCCGGATGGCGACACACAGCCCGGATCGCCGCTTCTTCGCTGGCCACATATACCCTTTCACCGTTTGTCGCTGCCACCAGAGGCCGCAGTTTAATGCGGTCGTTCATCGCGACTAAGCCTTGGCTGCAGCCGACAATAATGGAAAAAGGCCCGTTCAGAAGAGCGCTTCCGTAAACCGACCGCAACCTCTTCCACAGCCGCTGTCTCCTCTCATCCATTCTGCCAATTTCCTCCCAGAAAGGCGCTGCGAAGACCTGCAGAGCAGTGAGTAAAGGCAGATTTTGTCTACGCACCAAAAGGTCCAGCAAGTAAGTTATGGCCTCGGTATCGGTCTGTAAACCACAGTGGTATCCAAACATCTCCAGATACCTTCGATTGGCACCGTAAGATGATATTTCACCGTTGTGAACCACTGACCAGTCGAGCAGCGTAAACGGGTGAGCTCCTCCCCACCAGCCCGGCGTGTTGGTGGGGAAGCGGCCGTGAGCCAGCCATAAGTACCCCTGGTATTCCTCAATTCGATAAAAGTCTGCCACGTCTTCGGGGTAACCGACAGCTTTAAAAGCTCCCATGTTTTTGCCGCTCGAAGCGACAAACGCACCCCGTATATCACGGTTGATGCTCATAACTGTCTTGATCACGTACTCTTCTTCAGAAACATCCTGCTCCTCTAATTCCCCTGGAATGGGCTCCACAAAGTAGCGCCATATCCGGGGGGCATGTTTATGCAGCCCGTTTTTGCGGAATGGAATTGGCTCCTTGTGCTCCACCCTGAAGTAAAGTGACATAAACGCCTCGGTTTCGGCTTGGGCTAAGGTTGATTCATAGAAGAGGTGAAATGCGTAATACTCACTCAAATCAGGGTAACACCCGTAGATGGCAAATCCTCCACCTAAGCCGTTGGAGCGGTCGTGCATCGAGCTTATCATGGTGACAATATCGCCTGCCTTCATGGCTTGTCTGCTTCTATCGACTATTCCAGCTACCGCGCACCCGGCCGGTATCCTTGCCAGTCCTTCTTTCACCACAAGGTATCCTCCTTTCTCTCCTCGAACTCTAAGGCCGGTATCTCGCCTCACCAGCCCCGGAGGACCCCTTTGTCCTTACCTTGCCTGATGATAACGCCTCCTTGCGTCTCACCGGTCTAAACAGCTCAACCTCCGATGCAAACTGTCTAAAAAAGCGCCAGATATTCGTCCAATTCCCAGGGATGCACAAACCTTTGGTAACGATTCCATTCGTCTAACTTAACCTGCATGAACTGTTCGTAAATGTGTTCTCCCAGTGCATCCTTTATAACCTGATTCGCCTTCAACTCCTCTAGTGCTTCGGCCAAATTCGCGGGCAAGCTCCTCACTCCCAGGCGACTTCTCTCTTCTTCGCTCATATGGTATATATTTTGGTTTATAGGCTCCGGCGGGGAAATGCAATTAACCACACCATCCAAACCAGCTTTCAACATCACCGCCAGAGCCAGGTAAGGATTGCAGGCCGGATCCGGGTTGCGGACTTCTATACGGGTACTCGGTCCGCGTTTAGCCGGAATCCTTATCAGACAGCTCCTGTTAGCTTCAGACCAGGCCATATATACCGGAGCTTCGAATCCCGGCACCAATCTCTTGTATGAATTCACTGTGGGGTTTGTAACCGCGGAAAACGCACGGGCATGTTTCAGAATCCCACCAATGTAGTAGCGAGCCGTGTCGCTTAATCCGTCCGGTTTGGATGGATCGAAGAATACGTTTTCCCCGTTTCGAGTCAGTGATTGGTGTGTGTGCATACCTGATCCGTTGCGACCGTAAATAGGTTTTGGCATGAACGAAGCGTACAGCCCATGCCTTTGCGCTATCGAGTGTACCACCAGCTTGAAGGTCATTATGGCGTCCGCTATCTTTAAGGCATTGTCGTATTTGAAGTCAATCTCATGCTGTCCTGGCGCTACCTCGTGGTGCGAAGCCTCAACTTCGAATCCCATGTCTTCCAACGTCATGACCATGTCCCGGCGCGCGTCCTCTCCACGGTCGGTCGGAGCCAGGTCAAAATACGTAGCTTCGTCGTGGGTCTGCACTGTAGGCCTGCCCTGATCATCAAGTAAGAACAGAAAAAACTCCACCTCGGGCCCCACGTTCATCGTATAGCCCATCGCCTCTGCTTCCTTCAGGACCCGCTTCAAGTTATAACGAGGGCAGCCGACAAAAGGCTCTCTGTCCTTTGTGTAGACATCGCATATCAGCCTCGCCACGGCTCCCACCGCGGGCCGCCAGGGAAAAACTACGAAAGTCTCGGGGTCTGGAACCAAGTACATGTCAGACTCCTGTATCCCCACAAATCCGGCAATTGAAGATCCGTCGAACATGAGCTCTCCGTCAAGAGCCTTTTCCAGCTGACTCACTGGTATAGCCACGTTTTTCAGAACTCCCCGAACGTCGGTGAATTGAAGCCTTATGAACCTGACGCCCTTCTCCTTGACCTTCTCCATTATTTCTGTCTTCACGTTATCTTGCATCACCTATACTCCCCTTTCCTCATATTCGTTTTCTTTTCCAATTTCATGAGCTAAAATGATGGCCCTAGCGACATCTCTCAGAGGAATGCCCTTGTTCATGCTCTGCTTCTGTATAAGGCGGTGAGCCTCTTCTTCGCCCAAGTTCAATGTTTTCATAAGTATACCTTTGGCTTTCTCCACGACCTTGCGGGTGTCCAGGGACTCTTTTAGTTTCTGAACCTCCTTGCTGAGGTCTCTAATTCGTTTGTGGTATAATAGAGCAACATCAACAGCGGCCAACAAACTCGTCTGAGTAACGGGATAGAAGCAGTATGGAAAGTCTCTCACGTACAGGTTATCCCGCTGCCTGACCACAATTAATATCGCAGCCAAGTCGTCTGCTTCGATTATTCGGGCCGCCTCCAGAACATTGCCGCCTTTGAGTTCTTCGTCAATAATAACCAAGTGCGGTAATATAGCCCTGACCTTGCGCAGCATGTCAGGAACACTGTTAGCTTCTGCCAGTACCTTACAGCCTAAGGCGGCCAATGCCTCTTTCAGGACCGAACGTCTTGTGTCCGAAGCATCTGCTATAATAACTCTTGTCATAGGCACTATCGTATCACCGCCTTTCCAAAAAAAAGCGTCCTTGTCAGGATCATTCTCTTCACCATAGATGATCTCCGACAGGACGCCCTTGTCCCCTATAACTCCCGTCCATCATTCAGTTTGTATCATTCCGCTTTCATTCTATCAGCTTTAGACGAAAAAGCAATAACCCTAGGCATCATATATTGTATACTTCCAAAGTATACTTGTCCCGCACCGTCCCCGGGGAGTATCCGCGTCTATCTGAAGTGGTTCAGCACGGAAAACGGTGGCGTACAGAAGCCGGGCCGGCCTCGGGTAAGTCCCTAGAACAATGTATACTTGACAATTCTGTCTCAGCGCGCATTGACATCGATGAGCCTATTGGAGTTATAATAGAATCGAGAAAAGAATAATAAGAGCGATGCGCGCGGCACGTTTGCCTGTGCACCGGCGCCAAGGACAACGGAGTCCTTCCTTCAATTGAAGGAAGGACTTTGTTTTTTTGGGGATGTCATCTCCCTGCAACCCTGATACGGCTGCTTAAGCAACCACACAAGGAGGTGAGAATGCATTTCCGCTCCAAGGGCAGTCGCGTACTGCAGAGGGAGGGCTTTGCCGACTTCGAACCACAAGAAAGGAGGAAACACGATGACTCCAGAAGAAATTTCGGCCTTGATCAAAGACAAAGGAATCACCTTCATCGATTTCAAGTTCAATGACCTACCGGGACTGTGGCAGCACTTTTCCATGCCATCGAGCGAACTGACAGGAGTAGA
>CAYONS010000027.1:0-25236 GCA_964405385.1 uncultured Syntrophothermus sp. | reverse complement strand
TGGCCCAGGAACTCCACAGCCGACTGCTCAACCCGAAATTCATCGAGGAGATGCTGAAAGAGGGGTACTCCGGTTCGGCTACCATCGCTCAGTGGATCGGCAACACCTTTTACGTCGACGCGACTACCGGCGCCATCGGCGACTGGGCGTGGCACCAGATCGCTGAAAG
Source organism: uncultured Syntrophothermus sp. (assembly GCA_964405385.1). Classification (GTDB taxonomy): domain Bacteria; phylum Bacillota; class Syntrophomonadia; order Syntrophomonadales; family Syntrophothermaceae; genus Syntrophothermus. The sequence continues at coordinate 25,067 of CAYONS010000027.1, read as the reverse complement.
GTACGTCTTCGACGAGAACGTACGGTCGCAGCTCAACCCCTACGCCCTGCAGTCGCTGATCGGCTGGGCGGCGGAAGCAGCCCGTAAGGGCTTCTGGCAGGCCAGCCAGGAAGACCTGCAGCGGTTGAGCGACGTGTACATTCAGACCATGGTCAATTACGGGGTGGTTTGCTGCCATCATACCTGCAGCAACATAGTGTTCAACGAGTGGCTGGCGCAGTTTTCCACCCTGGACAAGGACGTCCTGAAGACCTTCGAGCAGACGCTCGCTTCGGCTACCCGGCGCGATGTCAACATTCCGGTGAACGAAGGGCAAACGGAGAACAGTCAGCCGGACACCAGCAGCCGCGGCTCCAGTTCGGGTTCGGCTCAACAGGTACAAACGCCCTCCCCGGTACCGGCACAGCAGCCATCCGTACCCTCACCCGAGGCGAGACCGACGGCAGAGGGAGTGCCGGCCGTGTCCGCCAGTACCTCGGGGGCCGGCGAAGATGCCGGTGTTCCCGCTGCTCAGAGCCGGGCGACATCGACAGAGGGCAGCCGGCTGTCTCCCAGGACTGAGTCCGAGGCGAAGCCCCAGTCTGGGAAAACCGCTGGCGAAACCGGTGCGGCGTCCAAAGCCTATGAGTTGATAACAGAAGGAGCCGAGAAACATGCGAGCGGGGTGACCGTGTGGGCTGTTGCCGGGGCCGCAGCGGCAACCGTCTTACTGGTGCTCGGATCCCTGCTGCGCAAGTGAGCATAGGAGACTGATGGCAAAGAAATTCGCGAAAGAGCGTTGCTCGCAAAAGGCGATCAGGAGCCAAACCAAAATCATGGTTGCGGTTTGTATGCTAATATGGTATTAATTGAATAGATGAAGTTTTTAACAGCTGAACATCGGAGGGCTCGGGTGACCTGCCTGGTAGTACAAGCAGGCAGGCCAAAAGGGAACCAGGTGAGAATCCTGGACGGTCGCGCCACTGTGAGCGGGGAGCGACATTCCCAGAAGGCCACTGTCCGACCATGTAGCCGGTTGTGAACGAACCGGGTGCGTGCCGGATGGGAAGGCGGGGATGAAGCGGTGATCCGCGAGTCAGGAGACCTGCCCGAGGCCGTGCATCGTCAACCTTCCGCGCAAGAGGGTGCGAGCGTGCGAACTGTCCGGACGGGATTTTACGGACAGAAGCCCCGCTTTCTTTGACGGAAAGTGGGGCTTTTTTGATGTGACCCTGGCAGCAAGCGGGTGCTCCTTCCGGTTTGCGCGAAGGCAAAAACTGACTCCCTCGCCCCTGCCGTGCGCCTAGAGGGAAAAAGCCGGATCCGCAAATGGTTTCAGCGGCGGTTGAGACCGATTTCGGCTGGGACTGGAAGACGGATTCGGATATAGAGCGACGAGCGGCAAATGCAAAGCTGTCGCTCATCTCCTCCCGGCGCACCGCAGGACTTTTTTTATGGTGCCGGGGCGGGATTAATGTTCGGTTTCTCCCGGCCCGAGACAGGTTTTTTTCTGACGTATGTCGAAGGACTGTCAATAAAGGATAGTTGACAGCGACGGAGATTTTAGAAAGCGCAGGTGAGGACTGGTGAGACTTTTGGCAATAACGTCGGTTACGCCCGGGCAGGGGAAGACTACTCTGGCCGTCAATCTGGCCTTTGGCTTGATACGGCGTGGATACTCTGCGGTCATCGTCGATATGGGCGGGGATAGGGGGCTGCAGGACTGGCTGGAGAAGATGCCGGAGGTTCCTGAGGATCTGCGGCTGGCTTCTTGGGAAGAATACAAGGAACAAGCCGATGAACAAGGGTACATCGGCGTTGTTGATCTGGACGCAGAACGGCCCGGAGCAGGGGAAGTGTTGGCCCAGGCCGATATGGTGGCGGGGGTTGTCAGCCTGGTAGGGGAGTTCCCGAGCGTAGAAGAAATGGAGAGCGCGGAGCAAAGGGTTCGACAGATAAGAGGCCGCCAGACCGGCTTTGACCTGGTCGTGCCCAACCGGCTTAACCCCCGGGAGTGGAAAGAGAATGAGGGCAAGCTTATGACTCTGGTCGAGGTGTGGGGCGAGGAACGGGTTGCCGATCCCTTGCCCGGGTGAACCCGCATAGAGGACCTTCCCGGGACCGGGAAGACGGTGTGGGAGCTTCCGGTAGAGGCCCTCAAGGAGCCTTTTGATTATCTTGTGAGCCTTGTTGTGGACGACCTCCAGCCCTAATACTTTTATCCCGAGACTCGCCGAATGGCATGTCTTTTGATGTTGGGGAAGACGCTTCGGTTGGCTGTGTCACGACTCTGCTATTGAGGGTTCTTGCCAGCAGAGCCGCGCCGGCCGGGTACACGACTTCCCGAACCAACCGGCGAGTGACGCGGGTCAGGACTTTTGTTGCCGCGTGCCGAGCAACCCAGCGGAGTATCACTTATGTCACTCCTTTCCTCTCAGTGGTTTTTTCTCCTCGTAGATTTAACGTATTTCCTCCGACAAGAACGCGAACCGTAAGGAGCTGTTCCGATCCGACAAGACCTTCCGCAAAAGCGATGAGCATTCCCGGGGTTTTCGTTGACACATCCTCGAACTTATTCTACCATATAATTTGAACGTATGCTCAATATCTTAGTCTGCTTTAGTGTTGGGAGTGAAAGAGGATTGCCCAGACATAGGAAGCGAAGACGAGTGGGGCATGTGCCCATGTGTTCGCTGTTTAAACCGGCAGGGATCCCGGCGTACGACCTGGATGAGGTTGTCTTGAGGATCGAGGAGGTGGAAGCCCTCAGGCTCAAGGATCTCGTGGGGCTGGACCAGGAGGCTTGTGCCGAAAAAATGGGAGTATCGCGGCCGACCTTTCAGCGCATACTGGTTGAAGCCAGGCGCAAAGTGGCCGAGGTTCTCATCGAAGGGAAAGCCCTGCGCATCGAAGGGGGGGCCTACGATTTGGCTCAGGATCATTTCAGGTGTCCCCGCTGCGATTACAGTTTGGTTGACGCGGGGACCCGGAGGTGCCCCAAATGCGATAACCTAATCGGTGCCGAGGAGAACGGCGAGCCTTGAACTCCTTTCCGGTGACTGAACCGGAGAGATGTTTGGAGATTCTGTAAGCACAACTTAGGGAAGGGAAACAATGGAGGTGAAGGCATGAAGGTGGCGATGAGCGTGCAGGACAGTGCACCCAATGCAGCGGTGGACGAACGCTTCGGGCGTTGTCGCTATTTCGCTGTTGTTGATACCGACACGAAGGATGTAACTTTTGTGGCCAACGACGCATCCGAGGGCAGCGGGGCCGGGGTAAAGGCAGCCCGCCTATTGCTAAAACAGAAGGTCGACGCAGTAGTAGTGGGTAATATAGGGCCTAAGGCATTCGAGGTTCTGGCAAGGGCCGGGATACCGGTTTATGAAGGCCTGACCGGAACCATCGAGGACAGCTTGGAGCTTTTTACCCAAGGAAAACTGACGAGGCTTGATGCCCCGAACAATTAGACGAGGAGGTTTTGAAATGAGGATTGCAGTAGCGAGAGAAGGAGACATGGTATCAGAGCACTTCGGGCACTGCGAGCAGTTCGTCCTGTTCGATATTGAGGGAAACAGTATTGTTAACACCACCGTCGTAGACAATCCGGGGCACCAGCCCGGGTTCCTGCCGGGTTTTTTGAAAACTAAAGGCGTGGAAGTGGTTATAGCCGGGGGAATGGGACCGAAGGCAGTCGATCTGTTTCAGAGTTTAGGTATAAGTACCGTAACCGGGGTTCGGGGGTCCATCCGCGAGGTTGTCGATGCTTACGTGGCCGGGCGACTTCAGGGAACCGGCGAAATATGCGACCATCACGGTGGACACGAGTGCGAACACCGGTAAGGAGGCAGGAAGGTGATTATCGCAGTCGCCAGCGGCAAAGGGGGTACCGGTAAGACTACTGTGGCCACGAATCTGGCGGTGAGCGAGGCCTGCCGGCGGCCGGTCCAGTTTCTGGACCTCGATGTGGAAGAACCGAACGCCCACCTGTTCTTGAAGCCGGAGATTCGAGAGAGGATGGCGGTTTGCAGCAGGGTTCCGCGCATCGATTACCAGAGCTGCAACCTGTGCGGAATATGCGGGGATGTGTGCGCCTTTAACGCCCTGGTGCCATTGGCCGAAGAGGTGTTGTTCTTCCCGGAGCTCTGCCATTCGTGCGGCGCGTGCTCCTATTTCTGCCCCGAAAAGGCTATCGATGAGGTGGAACGCGAGATTGGGGTCATCGAAAAAGGCCAAACCGGTGACATGGCATTTGCTCACGGCAAGCTGAGTATAGGAGAGGTTGCAGCCCCTACAGTGATCAAGTCGTTGAAACAGCACGTGGCAAAAGATGCCCTGGTCATAATGGATTGCCCGCCGGGGGCATCGTGCCCGGTAGTGGAATCGGTCAAGAATGCCGATTTTTGTTTGTTGGTGACCGAACCAACCCCATTCGGCTTGAGCGATCTGAAACTGATGGTTGATCTGCTGGACGAACTGAAAATACCGGCGGGCATCGTGATCAACCGTTATCGCGAGGGTTGGGACAGGATTGACCGCTATGCAGAAGAAATAGGTATCCCCGTTCTGATGCGTATCCCCTTCGACCGAGAAATAGCCTTCTCGTACGCGGAGGGCATACTTTTTACCAGGCGCCTTCCCGGCTATGGGGGCATGTTTTCGGGACTTGTTGGCAAGATTGAAGGACTGGTAGTAAGATGAAAGAGTTGGTGATAATCAGCGGCAAAGGAGGGACCGGCAAGACCTGTCTGTCATCGTCGCTGGCAGTGCTGGCGGAAAACCCGGTGATCTGCGACTGCGACGTGGAGGCGCCCAACCTTCATATCCTGATGCAGCCAAAGCTTAAGGAATCGCAGCCTTTCTCTGCTTCCAAACGGGCCCGGTTGGAAATCGAAAAATGCCTCAAGTGCGATTTGTGCATGGAAGTCTGCCGCTTTGAGGCCATCAGCGACTATGCAGTCTCCGACCTGGACTGTGAAGGTTGCGGTTTTTGCGCCCGGGTTTGCCCGGCAGAGGCTATCTGCATGGAAGATCGGGTTTCGGGGGAATGGTACCGGTCGGAAACGGCGTACGGGCCCATGCTTCACGCGCGTTTGAAGGCAGGACAGCCGAATTCCGGCAAGCTTGTAGCTTTATTGAGGAGGAAAGCGAAAGAAACAGCAGGACACGAAGGCAGGCCGTACATTATAACCGATGGACCTCCGGGCACAGGCTGCCCCACTATAGCGGCTATCACCGGGTGCAATTTGGCCTGCGTGGTTACAGAGCCGACGCTTTCTGCCATTCATGATATGCTGAGGGTCATGGAGCTGTGCCAACACTTCCGGGTAAGATTCGGGGTAATTATTAACAAATCTGACCTCAATCCGATTAAGACGGAGGAGATCAGGGAGGTTTGCCGGGGAAAAGGAATTCCGGTTTGGGGAGCTATCCCTTATCGCGAGGATTTCTTGCAAGCGATTGATGGTTGCTTGCCCCCGGTGAGGTATTCTAAAGACATAGCCGAAATCATAGAACCTATTTGGAAAGAAATGGAGGTATGTTTAAGTGAGTAACGGTGAGAGTTGTAAAACCTGTCCCTCAGGCAAGGACGGGGGCTGCAGCCAGGCCCAATCGGTCGAAGACAAGGCCTTGGTGGGGTGCTTTAACAATGTCAAAAACATGATTGCCGTAATGAGCGGCAAAGGCGGGGTAGGAAAGTCTACGGTGAGCAGCCTTTTAGCCCTTTCCCTGCGGCAAAAAGGCTACGAGGTAGGGATACTGGATGCGGATATAACCGGTCCCAGCATTCCCAAGGCCTTCGGCATAGCCAGGAGCCCGGGAGTGACTCCTTTCGGCATCCAGCCGCCAGAAACGAGGACCGGCATCAAGCTGATGTCCATCAACCTGCTTCTGCCTAACGAGGACGACCCCATAATCTGGAGGGGGCCGCTTCTGGCCGGGGGGGTCAAGCAGTTCTGGGAAGAGACGGACTGGCGCGAGCTGGACTATATGATAGTAGACCTCCCGCCGGGAACCGGAGATGTCCCCTTGACTGTCCTGCAGAGCCTGCCGGTTACCGGGGTGGTGATCGTGACATCTCCTCAGGACCTGGTGTCTATGGTGGTTAAAAAATCCATAAAAATGACGCAGAAACTGGACAAGCCGATACTGGGGCTGATAGAGAACATGAGCGGGGTCGTCTGCCCGTGCTGCGGGAATTTCCTGGAAGTCTTCGGACAGAACCGAGGGCAAAAGGTGGCAGAGCAGATGAACATCCCTTACCTGGGGAGTCTCAGGTGGGAACCGGAGCTCATCAGGATGGCTGATGAAGGAATCATCGAAGATTACAAGTCGGAGGAGATAGAAGGGATAACAGCCAGATTGATTGAAGAAATCAATAAACTGGCCCCAGATGCTCCCCAGGCTTAGACCAGGGGTGAGCCGGAGATATGGCCTGCCGATGAGATGATAGAATGGGGGGAGAGGTAATGGAATGCGAACTTTTAAAGACGTGTCCTTTCTACACGGATAAGATGCCCATTGACCACGGCCTTGGCGCGCTGTATAAGAAACGGTACTGCGAAGGCGGGAAAGACAAATGTGCTCGGTATTTGGTATTCTCCAAGCTTGGGCGTGAGCATGTGCCTGTAGATATGTACCCGAATATGTGGGAGAGAGCCCAAGCAATAATTAAGGCAGCTGACCGCAGTAAAGCCTGATTACGACTCATTTTTGCTCCCGGGATAATTGACATATGTTCAAAATAGGTTTATGATGAAATTGAGCATATGATCATATCGAGTTGGTTTTTGAGTAATGTTTATCTCGGGAGGTGAAAGAGATGCCCGGATTTGACGGGACAGGGCCTTTAGGGTTTGGCCCCGGGACCGGAAGAGGACTCGGCCCCTGCGGAGCAGGACGCGGTTTCGGACGAGGCTTCGGACGCGGATTTGGAAGGGGATTTTTCGGCGGCAGAGGTTTTGGGTTCGGCTTCGGACGTCGTTTTTTCGGGGGCTTCTGGAGGGGATTTCCGGTTCAGGACGAGCGAGAAGCTCTGAAGGGCTATCGCCGGTATCTGCAGGAAGAGCTCAAGGCGGTAGACGAGTATTTGGCAGAAGGCAAGGAAGGACAATGATTCGTTAACAGAGCACCCTCCACAACACGGCCGTTTGGCCGAATGTGATATATTACTTGAGCCGTCATTGCTGGCGGCTCTATTTTTGTTTACCCCCCACGATGCCTTTTGGTATTAATACTAGAGAATGAGAACATAGTTATCGTTTCCAGGAGTGTTAGCCGACTCGCTCCAAGACTCCTCGCCTGCAATACATCGGCTCACTTCGGTGCGATCCGGCACTCAGGAATAACTCGGCACGCAAATCCGCTGCATACAAGAGAGATTCTCGCTGCACGCCGGTCCTGAGTGCCGGACGAAACATCCTGTTTCTCGCTCCGCTTCGCAGCCCTCAGTTTCACCGTGTATTGCGACGGCTCGTCGTACGTCGCTCGCCCGGCTAACACTCCTGTCGCAAAGCGTTATCGGGGCAGACATTAGAGCATAAGCAAATAAAGGCTCATGTTTGTAAGTATAAGAAGGAAAAACGCCGCACTTGTCGAAAAAAACCTCGGGAGGGTTGCGTTAGTGTTAGAATACATATTTACGTCCCTAGTTATCTTTGTACCGCTGGCGTGGGTCGCGTTCAAATGGCTGAGAAAAATAGGACTTGAACCCGAGGCGGCGTGGGCTGTGTTGCTGGCAGCCTTGGTTTTGGTGGAATCGTTCCCCTATTTGGCATTGCATTTTCATCCCGTTGCTTTTGCTGTATTTAACGCAGGGGTATGCGCCGGGGCTGGATGGTTCCTCTGGAATAAGGGACGGCGTCAGGAAATGGCCGTTGGGGAATCGATAGATGAGTGCGTTTTTGCCGGCTCGGGCATAGTGACAGGCGCAGACACAGATGATGCCCCTACAGACGGAATCGTAAAGGCACAAGAAGAAGAAAAGATGGATGGCAGAAGCGAAATGCCGCCTGGAATCGAAGCCCAGGTGCTGGAGGAATATCATGCCGCAACACTCCCAGAGGAGGATTCTGAAGGGAGAGACCAAGAACTTTCAGATGTTCGTGAGGTTCCTCTAGCAGTCGAGGGGCCCGTTGAAGAACCCGTTGAAAAAATGGAAGCCCAGATATCGGAGACCGAGGGAGCGGCTGAAACGGGTGGCGAACTTGTGCCCCTGGATTTGGAAGAAGCGGACCAACCGCCGGTTGAGGAAGAAGAGGAGATCTCTCAAGGTACTGTCGAACAGGTGCTCGTGTCAGACCTGGACGGTGAGGAAGGTGAAGGAGCCGAGTCGAGCATCGAGGGTATCACTGAAGACGATATTGAGGATTTGATAGAAAAAGGATTTACAGCTAAATTCGAAGGGGATTATTCTCGGGCAGCTGCCAATTTTTCTGCAGCCTGGAGAGAGGCGAGCGACCCCGAACTTTTCTATTTGCTGGGTACGGAATTGGTCACCCTTTACCGCGAGCTGGGCGATTACGACCGGGCTTTAGCGACGTTGGAGATTCTGGCGCAGGACAAAGCCATCGACAGACAGAAAGCCGAGGCGGCGGCCTGGGAGAAGAGGTTACTGGAGATAACAAGACGGCTTCTCGAAGAGATCGGTATGCCTGGTTTACCTGCTTCGCAGATTCCCAGGTCCATAAGACACAAGGCTCGGCTGGAGTTCGATTCTGAGTATCTCAGATAAAATAATCTTACGGGAAGGGAGTTAGGTCCATGAAGAAAACCCAGGACATCATTGGGCTGCCGGTTTTTGCCATAGTCGACGGGAGGGAGGTCGGGCAGGTAAAGGACCTGGTCATCAATCCCGAAGAAGGTTCGGTGGAATACCTTCTGGTAAACGGAGGGAATTGGTACGTTGGGGCTAAGGTTCTTCCCTACCGTGCAGTTACGGGTATTGGAGTTCATGCGGTTACCACCGAAAGTGAAAATCTCCTTACCAATCTTAATGAATCAACCAATGCCAGCGTTCTTCTCCAACGTAACATTAAGGTGAAAGGCACAAGGGTACTGACTAAGAAGGGCAATTTGCTGGGAGTCGTAAGCGAGTACGAAATAGACGAGAATACAGGGAAGATAACCAGTCTTGAGTTCAAGCCGCTGGATGGGGAAGGCGAGACCGCGGTAATTAAGGCAAACCAAGTCCTGACTTTCGGCAAGGACGTGCTGGTGGTGGAAGACAAGCTTGGTGAGTTAGGGACTGCACGGCGTTCTGCCGCAGCCCAGGAAAAAACCTGGGCGGAGGCGGAGCAGCCGGTGACCCCGCAGCCAGATGCAGGCAAAGAGTCGACGGCAGCCAGACTTTTCGTAGAGAGACAGAGACAGTTCTTAATGGGCAAACGGGTGATTCAAGAGATTAAGGATGACTCAGGCAATGTCATCATACCCGAGGGTGTTGTCATCGACGAGGGCATCCTGGACGTGGCTGAGGCTCACGGCAAGCTGATAGAACTATCCCAAAACATCAAACCATAACTAGGAGCAGCCTATGGTGTCCGAGAAAAGACAGCTGTTATGGGGAGTGGCCTGTGTAGCGGGACTTTACCTAATTACGATTTTGGCCGCTTCCGGGCTTTTGGCAGCCAAGGATCAGGGAAAACTCCCACCCAATACCAGTATTGCCGGGATCCCGGTGGGAGGGTTGCCCTGGAATACAGCCAAAGGAAGGCTTGCCGCTGAGATTCCGAGGATTATCGGCGATCAAATTGTTTTTTCTTCGAAAGACAAGAGCGTTAGCATCCCGTTACAGGAATGCCGGGTGGTTATCGACATCGAAGAGAGTTTGAACCGCGTGCAAAAAAGAGGCCAATTAGGATGGCAGGGTGTGGTGGCGCACATCCTGACGCGGGCAGCACCTCGAGATTTTCCCGCGGTTATCAGGTATGATCGTGAGATTTTGGAACAGGTTGTCGCAGACTTAGGGACCGAATTCGATATCCCGGCCAAGGATGCACGAATCATATGGCGGAACGACAGCCTGGAATACATACCGCATGAAAACGGGCGGAAGGTTGACGTGGAGGCGACCCTGCGCCGAGCCGAACAGAGCCTGGCGGCTGGGAGGCTGGGGCCGGTGCCGGTTGCCTTTAAAACGATTCATCCTCGTATCAAACTGAACGACATCAAGAACGTGAAGGACATGCTGGGGGTTTACGTAACCACCTTTGACCCCGGCCAAGAGGCTCGAACCAACAATCTGAAGTTGGCCGCAGCCACTATTGACGGTACCATACTTATGCCGGACCAGATATTTTCCTTAAACGAGGCTTTGGGGCCGCGGAGCGAGAAGGACGGTTACCGGAAGGCCCCGGTCATAGCCAACAATAGGGTCATACAGGACGTTGGAGGCGGAATATGTCAGGTAGCCACTACCCTTTATAACGCCGTGTTGCAAGCAGGCCTGGAGATCGTGGAGCGCCGCGCTCATTCTCGTCCTATCAGCTACGCCCCCTTGGGCCTGGATGCCACCATATCGTCAGGGTCAGGGCTGGACATGAAGTTTCGCAATAATACGGAGCTTCCGGTAATGATATCCATGTCCATAGACAACAACAAGCTGGTTGCCAGGATATTCGGCTGCCAGATGTACGCCGACCGCAAGATCAGGGTGGAGACGGTGAAAAAGGAGATACAGCCGCGTGTGGTGGTGAAGGTGGACCCGACCCTGCCTGCGGGCAGTCGCGTGATAAAACAGCCGGGGAAAAAAGGGTATGTGGTGAGAATATACCGGGTGGTTTCGGAGAACGGTCGCGATATCGAAAAAGCGCTGCTGTCTGAGGATTACTACAGGGCGACTGATATGATAATATTGATAGGGCCTAACGGTTCCGGTGAGCCCAAGTAAGGCATCAAAGGCATAACAGATGAGGAGAAAACCCCGAAAAAGTGCGAAAAGGAGTGGGCGAGATGGACGAACTGAAACAGATTGTGAAGAAGGAGACGTGGCGGACGGTTTTTTGGTCCGTGATAGCGATAGCTTTGGCGGTTATTATCGGCGAGTTGGTGTTATAATGTAAACACCGGGACTGTAGCAATAGACAAGCTGAGTCGTCTGGTGCTGGTAAGCTTGCTGAGTCCGGGCTGTAGAGCCTTGGATAGTTATGAAAGGAGGATTTGTCGTGGCTGGAGTGCAGCAGTTCAGTGTAAACGATTTTGATGCCGAGGTTTTGAAATCCGAGCTGCCGGTGTTGGTGGATTTTTGGGCCCCCTGGTGTGGACCTTGCCGGATGGTAGCACCGGTAGTGGAGGAGATAGCCCAGGAATTTGCCGGACGTTTGAAAGTAGGGAAGGTTAGCGTAGACGAAAACCGTACGTTGGCTTCCAAATACGGTATCATGAGCATACCGACTTTGATAATCTTCAAGAACGGGCAAGAGGTAGAACGCCTGATAGGCTACCAGAGCAAAGGAGAACTGGCAGCGGCAATAGAGAAAGCGTTGAGCTAGGAAGCCCGGGCAGGTAACAGAAGAACTAAGAATTAAGAATTAAGAATTAAGAATTAAGAATTAAGAATTGAGACGGTTTCATGTTTGCCTTAATCGGGGTCTGATGGTGGCGACGGTCTTTGGAGCCTTTCCAGGCCGTTGCCCGATGGGTGATAGAAGCGGTGTCCTTTGAGCTCTGAAGGAAGGTAATCCTGCTCAACGTAGCCCCCGTAATCGTGGGGGTATTTATATCCGACTCCTCTTCCCAAGTCTTTGGCTCGGGGATGGGAGGCATCCGCCAGATGAAGAGGCACCTTGATAACTGAAAGGTTCCTGACAGTTTTGATGGCTTCATCTATTGCTGCTTTGCTGGAGTTGCTTTTGGGAGCCAGGGCGAGATACAGGGTGGCTTGGGCAAGAGGAATCCGAGCTTCGGGAAGCCCCACGAACTCGACCGACTGCGCGGCGGCGGTGGCCACGAGTAAAGCCTGAGGATCCGCGAGGCCTATGTCCTCGGCAGCGTGTATTACCAACCGGCGTGCGATAAACCGGGGGTCTTCGCCTCCTTCAAGCATCACGGCCAGCCAGAAAACCGCGGCGTCCGGATCAGAGCCGCGGATGCTTTTTATGAAGGCGGAAACAGTATCATAGTGGCGATCCGCCTTTTTGTCGTAGTTAATCACGATTTTTCCCTGCAAGTCCGCGATGTCTTGGACGGTAATGGAGACGTGTTCTCCTTTTTCTTGTTTAGCCAGGAAGGCGGTCTCCAGCAGGTTCAGGGCAGACCGGGCATCGCCTTTGGCTGCAATTACCAGGCTTTTCACGGCTTCTTCTGGTATATCGATGTCGTACCGACCCAGCCCGCGTTCTCTGTCGGCCAACGCTCTTCGGATAATCTTCTCTACTGCTCCGGGTTCAAGCGGTTCCAGTACGTATAAGCGGGTTCTGGACAGCAAGGCCGAGTTTATTTCATACAGGGGATTTTCGGTAGTCGCACCGATCAAGATGAAGGTGCCGTCTTCGACAAAAGGAAGCAGGGCGTCCTGCTGAGCCTTATTGAAACGATGTATTTCGTCCAGGAATAAAACGGTTCTCTGTTGGTAGAATTTCAGCCGCTGCTTGGCCTCTTGGGCTAGGTGGCGGATGTCTGCCGTGGTTGTGGTGACTGCTTTCAAGGATTCGAAATGAGACCGGGTTTTCTCGGCAATGATGCTTGCCAAGGTGGTTTTCCCCGTCCCCGGGGGGCCGTAGAGTATCATGCTGTGCAGTTGATCTTTCTCAATAATCTGGCGGAGAGGCGCGTTGGGCCCGACCAGGTGAGCTTGCCCTTCGATTTCGTCGATATCTTTTGGCCGCATCCTGAAGGCCAAAGGGGCAAAGGTCTGGGATTGAGTCTGGTAAGAGAAAAGGTCCATAAGCAACTCCCTTTGAGAATTAAGAATTGAGAATTAAGAATTAAGAATTAAGAATTAAGAATTGAGAATTGAGGGACATTGTACATTCTTAATTCTCAATTCTCAATTCTTAATTCAATTATAGCTTACGGAGGAAGTATGAGCGAGAAGGTTGCCGTGCTTATGAGCGGGGGCGTAGACAGCAGTGTGGCCGCCCTGCTTCTTAAAAAACAAGGTTACGAAGTTATCGGGTTGACGATGTTTAACTGGTCGGTCGATGTTTGCCACAGGGCGGAGGAAGTCGCGCGCTTCTTGGGTATCAGTCATCATGTTATCGAAGTGCGCCGGGAGTTCAGGGAAAAGGTAATAGACTATTTCTGCCGGTCTTACAAGGAGGGGCTGACCCCTAACCCTTGCGTGGTGTGCAACGAGTTCATCAAGTTCGGGTCTGTGCTCCGGTATGCCGTTGACATGGGATGCCGGTGGGTAGCTACCGGGCATTACGCGAGGGTGGAAAAAGATGAGGCTACGGGAAGGTATTTGCTAAAGAAGGGGATAGACGCAAAAAAAGACCAGGCTTATTTCTTATACCGGCTAAAGCAAGACCAGCTGTCCCGCCTTTTATTCCCTCTTGGGAACATGACCAAAGATGAGACGAAGGCCATCGCCCGAGAAAACGGGTTGCCGGCTGCGGGGAGGGAAGAGAGCCAGGAAGTGTGCTTTATAGAAGGGGATTATCGAGAATTTCTGGCAGCCAACGGGATAGAAGGAGTTCCGGGACCGATAAGAAACCAAAAGGGAGAATTAATTGGAATCCACCGGGGGCTGCCGGGCTACACCGTGGGACAGAGGCGTGGACTGGGCATAAGAACCGGGCAGGCCTTATATGTGGTGGACCTGGAGGCGGAGAGTAACACGCTGGTGGTGGGAAAGGAAGAAGATCTTTACCGCACGAGCCTAATAGCCGCAGAGAACAATTTTATCCCCTTTGATGTGTTGACAGAGCCCCTCGAAGTCGAGGCCAAGATAAGATATACCGCACCAGTGGCCCAGGCCTTAATCATTCCGGTCTCCGCGGGAGTAAGAGTGGAGTTTCTTCACCCTCAGAGGGCCATTACCCGAGGGCAGTCGGTGGTTTATTACCAGGGAGACGTGGTAATAGGCGGGGGAGTGATAGCCGGCATCGGGGAATGATTCTCGTACGGGGTGAGATACTATTAACGCCCCCATACGAAAGGAGAGAATCCCTTGAAGGCTCGGAACCTTTTAGGAATGCCTGTGGCAGTGGCGAACCGGGGCCAGATGGTAGGCAGGGTGCGTGACTTGGTAATTCAAGATTTTAACCTGAAGGGGCTGCTGGTCGAGGAGGAAAACAACAAGGTCTGGTTCGTGGAGCGGGATGATTTCGAGATCGGCGAAGATGCGGTGCTGCTAAATGAAGTCGGAGGTTTAAAACCGTATGAGGAGCGGGAAAAATCTTCATATAAAGAGGAGATAAAGGAGCCAATTTTTGATAGCGAGGGGCGGCAGATCGGCCGGGTCAGCGATCTGGTCATCGACGAGGAGGCTAAGGCTACAGTGGGAATCGAGATTTCAGCCGGGGTTATAGAGGATTTTCTTGCAGGCCGACGCGAGGAGATATCCCTCGACTCCGTAATGGTCAACGGTTCGGATGTAGTGGTAGTGGAATCTCAAGAAGGAGGCGGAAACGATTGAACTGCCCGGTATGTGGAGGAGTTCAAGTGGGCAAGGTCGGTAACGACCAGTATTACTGCTGGAACTGTTTTGTAGAGTTCAATACCAGCAAAGGCAAGATCAGTCTGTACGAAGTGGCCGAAGACGGAAGCTTAGTGTGTTTGAACGATTCTTTCGACATAGGCCGGTGATGAGACCGTTTGCGCCCGAAGCTTTTAGGAAACGGAACCGATAAAGACGGAAACGTTCGGCGGGCAAGGAGGAAGTGAACTGTGTCGTCCCTCTTTCTTTCCCAGCGTCTGCGGCTTGCGCTCATGGTTCTGGTGGTTTTGGCCACCAGTTATTTTTTGTACCTGGTCCGCCAGGTTATGACGCCTTTCGCGGTCGCGGTCGTGCTCGCTTACCTGGTTTTTCCTGCCGTTCGGAGGATGGAAACTCTGGGAATCGGCCGTGCTTATGCCATAGCTTTGGTATACGTAGGGATGGCGGTTGTGGGAGGAGTCTTCTTCTATTATGCGGTTCCGGCGACGGTCAGAGAAGTCGGGGAGGTCGGAGCCCTCATTCCCCAATACGTGGGACAGGCGGAAGAGATGGCTCACAGAGTGGAGAACATGGCTTGGGAAGCGGATTCCCTTGAGAGGGTAATCGATGAAACCGTTGAGAAGGGCAGAAACTTTCTTTACGGGCTGTTTCGCCGGTTCGTTGAAGGCATTTTTGGTCTGGTTCGTAGCGCGCTTTCCCTGGTTTTCGCACCTATTCTGGCCTTTTATCTTATGAAGGATTGGGAAAAAATACGGGACGGCTTTCTCGATATCCTGCCCGTCAGGGCCAGGCAGGATGCTGTCAGGCTGGGAAGTGATATTGACAGAGTCCTGAAGGATTTTATCAAGGGGCACCTGTTGGTAGCCGTGCTGGTAGGAACGATGACGGGATTGGGAGCGGCTCTTCTTCAGGTCAAGTTCGCTCTGCTGATAGGGCTTATCTGTGCCGTGGCCGAGCTGTTCCCCTACTTCGGTCCCATCCTGGGGGCGGTTCCTTCGGTCGCACTCGCCTATGCGCAGTCTCCCCGCTTGGCGGTCTACGTCGTCCTCATCATTCTGCTGGTACAGCAGGTGGAAGCCGGGGTGCTCTCGCCTCGCATTCTGGGAGGAAAGGTCGGGCTGCATCCTCTGATAGTCGTTTTTGCGCTTCTGGCCGGGGGACATCTTTACGGAATTTGGGGAATGCTCTTGGCAGTTCCTGTCGCTGCCGTAACAAAAATACTGGGGAGTTTTTTCTTTTACAAAGTGGTGGAATAATTGACATGTCCCAACTTATAGAAGAAAATTAGAAAAAGTGCAAACGAGGGAGGATTTCAGTGCGGACCAGTAGCGAAATACGTAAGATTTTTTTGGATTATTTTGCCGAGCACGGCCACACGGTGGTCGAAAGCTCTTCGCTTGTTCCCGCCAACGATCCAACTCTGCTTTTTACCAACGCCGGGATGAACCAATTCAAGGATGTGTTTCTCGGTATAGAGAAACGCCCGTACACCCGGGCTGCATCGTCTCAAAAGTGCGTCAGGGCCGGGGGTAAACACAATGACCTGGAGACGGTAGGGCGTACCGCCCGGCACCATACTTTTTTCGAAATGCTGGGCAACTTTTCTTTCGGTGATTACTTCAAGCGTGAAGCCATTTTCTACGCCTGGGATCTTCTGACCAGGGTAATCGGATTGCCCCCGGAAAAGTTGTGGGTAACCATATTTAACGATGACGACGAGGCCTTCGCACTGTGGCAGGAGATTGCCGGTATTCCTCCGCAAAAGATAGTGTGCATGGGGGAAAAGGACAATTTCTGGGCTATGGGTGATACCGGGCCGTGCGGCCCGTGCAGCGAAATTATCTACGATCGTGGGGAGAAATACCGCTGCGATGCGCCGGAGTGCGCTCTCGGGGTATGTGACTGCGATCGCTGGCTGGAAATATGGAACCTGGTTTTCATGCAGTTCAACCGGGATGAGAACGGAAATCTGAACCCGTTGCCCCGTCCCAGCATAGACACCGGGATGGGGCTGGAGCGCATTACCTCTATTTTGCAGGGGGTTGACAGCAACTTCGAAACCGATTTGTTTACTCCCATCATAAAGAAGATCGAGGAAATGACCGGCAAGGATTACGACCGGGGACCGGGAGGATTTCCTTTCCGGGTCATAGCTGACCATAGCCGGGCCTGCACCTTCCTGATAGGCGACGGGGTTCTGCCCAGCAATGAGGGGCGGGGCTACGTGCTGCGGCGCATTTTACGCCGGGCCATACGATTCGGCAGGCTTTTGGGTATTGAGGAACCGTTTTTGCACCGTATGGTACAAGTCGTGGTCGACAAGATGAAAGATGCCTACCCGGATCTGGTGGAGAAACAGGATTTCATAGCCAAGGTTATAAGGATGGAAGAGGAGAGATTCTTCGTCACCCTCAATGAAGGTATCCGCAAGGCGCAAGAGATCATCGAACGGTGCCGGGCCGAAGGGAGGCAGGCCGTTTCCGGGCAGGAAGCCTTTATGCTTTACGATACTTACGGCTTTCCTCTGGATTTGACCGAGGATATGGCCGAGGAAAGCGGCCTTGTCGTGGACAAGGAGGATTTCAACAGGCTGATGGAGGAGCAGCGGGAGAGGGCCCGGAAAGCACAAAAAGGCGAGGATGCGTTTGCTCAAGAGAAGCGCCTGGCCGAGATGCTGGAGGGAATTCCTCCCACGGATTTTGAAGGATACCAGCGCTTGTTTACATTTACCAAGATCCAAGCCATCATCAGCGGCGACGAGGAGGTGGACGTTATCCGGGACCAGGAGGGGATACTGGTGTTGGCCCAGACTCCCTTCTACGCGGAGAGTGGCGGACAGGTAGCAGACCAAGGGGTGATAAAGGGCCCACAGGGAACCTTCATAGTCAAGGATGTTAAGAAGGTCGCCGGATGGATTCTTCATTACGGGCGGGCGCAAGGGGTGCTGGCCAAGAACGAAGAGGTCCAGGCCGAAGTCGATGAAGAACGCCGTCTGGCAACGGCCAGAAACCATACGGCTACCCACCTATTGCACAAGGCTCTGCGGATGGTGGTAGGCGACCATGCTGAGCAGAAGGGATCTCTGGTCGAACCGGAGAGGTTGCGCTTTGACTTCTCCCACTTTGCGCCGTTGACCGACGAAGAAATTCAAAAGATCGAGGATATCGTCAACCGTAAGATATGGGATCTGGAAAAGGTAGAGGTGGACCTTGCTACCCTCGAAGAAGCCAGGCAAAAGGGGGCGATGGCGCTTTTCGGCGAGAAGTACGGAGACGAGGTCCGCGTCATAACCATCGGGGATTTCAGCATAGAGCTGTGCGGGGGCACCCACGTGGAGAACACGGGGAGAATAGGCCTGTTCAAGATAGTAAATGAGGGAAGCATAGGGGCAGGGCTGCGTCGGGTGGAGGCTTTGACCGGACCCAAGGCTTTGGCTTACCTTAATGCCCAGGAGCGCGAGCTGAAAGAGGCGGCTTCGATTCTGAAAGCGGCGCCGCATGAACTCGCCAACAGGGTAGCGAGTTTGAGCCGGGAACTGAAAGAAAGCGAAAAAGAGATAGAGGCTCTGAAAAATAAAATGGCCCGCCAAGAAGCGGCAGAGTTGCTGCAGCAGGCTTTCGAAGTTAAAGGGGTTAAAGTCCTGGTTGCTGAGATGAAGGAGCAAGATATGGCTGTGCTCCGGCAGAACGGGGAGATGTTGAGGGACAAGCTGGGACGTTCCGTGGTGGTATTGGGTTCGGCCCAGGAGGGCAAAGTGAACCTTGTGGTCTTTGTGGCCAAGGAACTGACGGATCGCCTGCATGCCGGAGAAATAGTTTCAGCCGCGGCGAAAATAGCAGGCGGCGGGGGCGGTGGCCGTCCCGATATGGCCCAGGCCGGAGGCAAGCTCCCTGAGAAGCTGCAAGACGCCTTGAAAGAGGCGAAAACCAAGATCGAGGAAGCTTTGAAGAGCTAGAATACGGGTGGCCCCCTATGGCGGGTGGCAGGTCCTGTAGGATTTTAGGCTACGGTAAAGAGGAAACATGGACTAGGACGTTGAATTATCTCTTCAGGGGGTGGTGATATGCCCGAGGGGCCTGAAGGGACGATGAGTTTTCAGCGGCCCAAGGATGGCAAGGAAGCAGTACGAGCCGTTCTCGAGGCTGTCTACAATGCTCTGAAGGAGAAGGGATACAATCCCATCAACCAATTGGTAGGCTACATGATTTCCGGGGATCCCGCTTATATCACGAGCTACAAAGATGCGAGGAACCTCATCTGCAAGATTGAAAGGGACGAGATCCTGGAAGTTTTATTCACTTACTATCTAGAGAGGTAGGAAAGGTTCGGCCCATGCTCGGCATGGGCTTTTTGCTGGTGATTGGCTATGGCGTTAGGATCTGGCGGTTTGCGGTACACACGGCTGGGCAAGACGGGGCTCGTGGTTTCGCGATTGTGCTTCGGGGTGCTGACCGTGGGGCCCCTGCAGGCTGGCCTGCCCATGGAAGAGGGGGCAGAAATTATTGCCTATGCCCTAAAAAGAGGCGTAAACTTCTTGGATACGGCAGAGGCCTATCGGACCTATCCTTACATACGCGAGGCCATGAAGCTCACCGGATTGCGGCCGGTGATCGCGACCAAGTCTTATGCATACACCCGCCAGGGCATGAAAGAAAGCCTGGAACGCGCCCGGGACGAGATGGGGTTAAAGACCGTCGATGTTTTCTTGCTGCACGAGCAGGAAAGTGAGCTTACTCTGGCCGGTCACCGGGAGGCTTTGGAATTTCTCCTGGAGGCCCGAAAAAAAGGCTGGGTGCGGGCGGTAGGCATATCGACGCACTCGGTGAGGGGCGTTATTGCGGGGGCGAAAGATGAGCGGATTGAGATCATCCACCCCATAATAAACCTGGCAGGCCTGGGAATAATGGACGGATCCCGCGAGCAGATGCTGGCGGCAATAGCCCTGGCCCGAGAAAAGGGCAAAGGGTTGTATGCGATGAAGGCTTTCGGAGGGGGAAATCTAGGGCATCAGGCCTACCGCGCCTTTCATTTTGTCAACTCGGTTCCTCATATAGATGCGATCGCCGTAGGGATGAAATCGAAAGCAGAAGTGGACCTTAATTTGGAATGGCTCGAGGGGCGGCGCAATCCGGCTTTGGAAAGGGCAGTGGGAGCGCAGGAACGAAGGCTGATAATTGAAGGATGGTGCCGCGGCTGCGGAGCGTGCACGGAGGCCTGCCGTTACCAGGCCTTGACCCTGGGGGAGGGACGGGTGGAAGTCATCAACGAAAGATGCGTGCTCTGCGGCTACTGTAGCGCTTACTGTCCCGATTTTTGCATAAAAATTGTATGAGGGAGAGTACTTGTGAGAATACTAGGACTTGACCCCGGGGAAAAAAGGATCGGAGTGGCCGTAAGTGATGCTCTGGGAATTACGGCCCAGCCTCTGACAGCTATCAGACGTTCGAGCCTTAAAGCTGATATAGAAGCCATTGGCAAGATATGCCGGGAATACCAGGTCGGGCTTATTGTGCTGGGGTTACCTTTAAACCTGGACGGAAGCGCGGGGGAAAAGGCCCGCGAATCAATGGAACTGGCGGAGAAATTAAGACAGAGTTTAGGGATAGAGGTCGAGTTGTGGGATGAGAGACTGTCCACGCGCGCGGTTCAGGGGATGCTCTTGGAGGCCGATGCGTCCCGGCGCAGGCGCAGACAGGTGGTGGACAAACTCGCAGCCGCTTATATTCTGCAAGGATACCTTGATTATCGCAGAGGAAGTGGAACAAACAGGAGTGTTTGACAGTTGCAGGGGTGTAGTATACAATGTCAGTAGTCTTTAAAAGGGGTGAAACTTTTGTCAGAAGAGTACTTTGACGATGAGATTGAGACTGTGTTGTTGACGGACGAAGAGGGGAATGAGTACTTGTTCGAACTTATCGCCGAGCTCGAATTGGAGGGGGAAAACTACAAGGTACTGATACCGCTGGATGAAGAGGGCGAAGAAGAGGAAGAGGAGACCGAGGTAGAGATCCGGATAATGAAGACAATACGGGATGAGGAAGGCAACGAGTATCTTTGCGACATCGAAGATGATGAAGAATGGGAGAAGGTAGCAGATGCCTGGCAAGAGCTGGTAGAGGACGAGGAACTGTTTTAGGCGGGTAAGCGGTACCCGCCTTCTTCAATTAGGCGAACAAACGAGCGTTGGCGGAGGGAACAGGGCTTGTTACCTTTAAGCAAGAAGAAGACTTGGATGATGGCTGTGGCCGTGATTATGGGGCTGTTGGCGGGTCTTAGCTTTTACGGGTTCCAGGTCATCGCCCTGGATGACCGTTTTCCGCCGTATGTATACGTAGGCGATGTGTGTATGGGAGGGATGGACAAGGCGCAGGCGATACAGGCCTTGGATGATTGGCTGCGAGGCATGCAGCCCGTTCCGGTAGTCTTCGCCTGCGGGGATTTTGTCTACCGTTCTGACCTTGCCGAAATTGGCGGAAGTGTAGATGTCGAAAAAGTAGTCGAGGAGGTATGGCAGAGGGCCCGGGGACAAGGACCTTGGTGGAGTAAAGTAACGTTAACCCGGGTCCCGGAGACCCGAATGACCTACCCGGTTCCGGTAACCTATGATTTAAACAGGGTTTCTCAAGTGCTGGAATCGCTGCGGTCTCAGACAGACATCGAACCGGAGAACTGTCAGGTAGTCGTCAATCCCGACGGCGTCCTGACTGTTGTAAAAGAAAAAATAGGAAGAAAGCTGGATACAAAAGCTACTCTGAGCAAGCTGCCGCCTGTTCTCAGCACCTCGGGGATGGAGGTTCCCCTAGTCTTGAAGGAGGTGGCTCCTGCGGTCCGGGCCGGAGATTTCAAGGAAGTGGCTGAACTGGCGAGCTACAGCACTTTTTACGATACCAGCAACGTGGACCGCTCTTATAACCTGGAGACTGCGGCCCGGGCTTTGAATGGGGCGTTAGTGGGTCCCGAGCAGGAGTTTTCCTTCAACCGGAGGATAGGCCCGAGGGAAATCAGAACCGGATACCGGGAGGCTTTGATAATTCTGGGAGACGAATTCGCCCCTGGGGTAGGAGGGGGCGTATGTCAGGTTGTTTCGACCTTATATAATGCCTGCCTTTTGGCCGGCTTGGAGATTACCGAGCGCCACAACCACAGCGCGGCTGTGAGTTATGTGCCGGTTGGGTTGGATGCCACAGTCAACTACGGGAACAAGGACTTTCGCTTCCGCAACAACACCGGAGGGGCGGTGTATCTGGCGGCCAAGGCCGGTGGAGGAAGGCTGACCGTAAGGATTTACGGCCCGGCCTCTTTCAAGCAGCACGTCCGTGTGGAGAGGGTAGTCGACAAAGTGATTCCTTTTGTGACGGTTGAGGTTCCTGATAACACGCTTGCTCCGGGAGAAAAAAAGGTCAAGCAGGCTGGGGTCAAGGGTTACGTAGTCCGTTCGTTCCGGATTTTTTACGGTGAAGCCGGAGAGATAATCCGGCGGGAAGCCTTGGGGAAAGATGTGTATAAGCCGCTCAACCAGATGGTATTGGCAGGGCCGGTGCCTTCTGTGCCCACTGTGCCGCAGGTGATACCAGAATCCCCCGGAGAAGGGGAGGAACAAGCGCCCGGCTCGCCGGGAGAAGCTACGGATCTGTATCAGGACGGGATGCCGGATCAACCGCAGAACGCCGGACCGTAAGGTTGGCAGAATCGAGAGGAAAGGTTTCGGGGCTGGGAAATGAGTGAAGTGCGAGTAATGAGAGAAAAGGCAATAGCAGGGGCATTGCTGGTGCTTGCGGCTTTTGTCTTGATGGGATTAGGCTGGTTTCAGTTTGAGCAGGCCCTGAGCCCGGTTGACCCCCAGGATAAGGAGACAATAGAAGTGGAGATTCCGCCGGCTTCTAATACTACCCAAGTAGCCAGGATTTTAAAGGAACGGGGCCTTATAAGGGACGAAACGGTTTTTGTTTGGTATTGCCGGCTATGTGACGCGGACCAAAAACTCAAAGCCGGCACCTATAGATTGAGCAGGAGCCAGAGCGTTGATGAGATCATAGAATATCTCGTACAGGGAAGGGTTGCCACTGAAGCCTTCACTGTTCCTGAAGGTTACAATCTTCAGGAAATCGGCCGTTTGCTTGCAGATAAGGGAATTTGCAGCCTGGAAGAATTCAAGAGAGCCGCGACTGAGGAGTACGATTATCCATTCTTGAAAAACATTCCGTTTCGCGAAAACCGCTTGGAAGGCTTCTTGTTTCCCGATACGTACCGGGTGCCGAAAGATGTAACTGCCCGCCAAATCGTGAATATGATGTTGGCCCGTTTCGACCAGGTGTGGAAATCCAGGTTCGAAAACGAGGCCCAGCAGCAGGGACGGTCGGTGTATGAGGTGGTGACTCTGGCCTCCCTGGTTGAGAAAGAGGCTAGGATTGACGAGGAACGGCCTATTATCGCGGGGGTTTTGGAGAACCGCCTGCGCAAGGGGATGCTCCTACAGGTGGATGCTACCGTTCTCTACAGCTTAGGAGAACACAAACAGCAGGTCACATATGACGATCTCAAGGTGGACTCACCCTACAATACCTACCGTTACCCCGGGCTGCCGCCCGGGCCTATCGCATCTCCCGGAGCGGCTTCTATTGCCGCGGTGTTGAACCCGGCCCGGCACGACTATTACTACTATGTCTACGTGGGGGACGGGAGGCACTACTTTTCGAAGACTTATGAGGAACACCTGCGGGTGAAGAATAGCCGCCGATGAGCCACAGATTGCAGCCACAGATTGACACAGATTAGCACTGATTAGCACTGATTAACGCGGATTAACGGCCACAGATTGACACAGACTCATTCTTAAATTCTGCGTTAATCTGCGTCTTTTAGGAGGATTTTCATGTCGATTAAGAAACCGGAGTTGGTGGCTCCTGCCGGGGATATGGAGAAGGCGGAGGCCGCCTTTCTGTATGGAGCCGATGCCGTTTATGTCGGGGGCAAGGAGTTCAGTCTCAGGGCCCAGGCGGGAAATTTCTCGGATGAGGAAATGGTGCGGCTTGTTGACATGGCCCGGGCACGAGGGAAACGGGTGTACGTTGCGGTAAATATCCTGGCCCACAACCGGGACCTGGACAGGCTGCCCGCCTACCTTGCTCTACTCCAGGAATTAAAGGTCGATGGGATAATACTGACAGATCCCGGTGTGCTGGAGCTGGCCGGAAAGTACGCACCGGATGTACCCATAACCATCAGCACCCAGGCCAGCGTCGCCAACGTGCTGGCTGCTCGTTTCTATGAGTCCCTGGGAGTCAAGCGCATAGTCCTTGCTCGGGAATTGACCCTCGAAGAGATGAGAGAGATACGGGAAAACGTGAGGGTTGAACTGGAGGTTTTCGTGCATGGAGCCATGTGCGTGGCTTATTCCGGGCGCTGTCTTTTGTCCAGTTTCATGACTGGGAGGAGTAGCAACCGGGGCGAATGCGCTCACCCCTGTCGCTACCAGTACTTTCTCCGGGAAGAAAAGAGGCCGGGAGAATATTTTCCTATCGAAGAGGATGACCGCGGGACCTACATCCTCAATTCTAAGGACCTGTGTCTCATCGAGCACATTCCGGAATTGGTGGAGATGGGCATCGACGCATTGAAGATCGAGGGCAGGATGAAAAGCCCTCACTATGTAGCCACCGCAGCCCAGGTGTATCGCCAGGCCGTCGAAGCGGCCGTGAACGGCTGTCCCGGCAGGGATGTAGCGAAGTGGAAGGAGGAGCTGAACAAGATAGCAAACCGTCCCTACACTACGGGATTTTTGTTCGGCCCTCCCATAGACGGGCAGGATGTCTTTAAGGAGTTCAGGCCCCCGGGTGTGGCTTTTTGCGGTATCGTGAGGGACTACAGGTCTGACAAAAGCCTGGCTCTCATAGAGCAGAGGGCTCCGTTCGGCGTGGGAGACGTTATCGAGTTTCTACAGCCTCGCCGCGGGCTTTACCGGATGCGAGTAGAGGAGATGTTCGACACCGAGATGTGCCGGGTGGACCGGGCCAGGCACGCCCAGCAGCTCTTATGGCTTCCGGTCGGAGAAGAAGTGGAATACTTTGCCATAGTGCGGAGGTATGAACCAGGTTGCGGCATGAATGAGATAGAGGGGCCGTTATTCCGGCCGAGGCGATGCTATGGAGAAAAGGGAGAAGCAAACAAGATATATTTGCGGCTGGACCCTGAAAACATCGATTTTTTGAACAGGATTATCGAGGGCTGCGACGGGTTGGGGATACTATCTACCGTCGACAACAGGCAAGGGCAGGTGGTGATACGGGTTACTCCGGACACCAGGCGCGATATCCTGGAGATACTGGAGCACCTCCCTTTTGCGGTCCAGATAGTCTCTGAGCCGGATGGCCACAGATATTCATGACGCCCATCGGTGTCACCACTTGGGAGTGAAAACAAAGCTATCGTTCTGAGGAGTGTTAGCCAGCTCGCTCCAAGACTCCTCGCCTGCAACACATCGGCTCAC
>CAYONS010000026.1:0-25429 GCA_964405385.1 uncultured Syntrophothermus sp. | reverse complement strand
GGGGGCTTCTGATATGAGCCCCCTTTCTTTGTGGATTCATGCGCGTCTGAGTGCACCTGCGGCACGGGGCAAACCCTCATGAGACCTTTCGGTGTCACCACTAGAGCACTAAAACCGCGAGTGACCAATAGGCGGTATTACTGTCATTACACTTGTTCATGGTGCTACAATCCAAAGGCCGTAATTTTAAATCAAATCTGCGTTAATCAGCGTCAAAAAATATTATCTGCCCGGCACTCAGTGATAGCTTGGTGCCAGAATGAGGCTACCATGGGGTACAAAGTTGGGAGCTGGCATACGTCGAAAGAAAGTCACGCCTGAGTGCCGGGTCTGTGGCTACGCGGCGGATGCAAGCGAGTCAATTTATCATGGACACCCCCGGTCTCATGAC
Organism: uncultured Syntrophothermus sp.; assembly: GCA_964405385.1. Classification (GTDB taxonomy): domain Bacteria; phylum Bacillota; class Syntrophomonadia; order Syntrophomonadales; family Syntrophothermaceae; genus Syntrophothermus. Next base: position 25,038 of record CAYONS010000026.1, on the reverse strand, counting down.
AACCGGCTTTTTCTTTCATTCTTCGTCTGCATTCGTTTCTTCTTTCCCCGTTCTTTTAAGCAGCATGTAGTTCAGGCTGTCGACCAGCGCCTGCCAGCTCGCCTCGATGATATTTTCCGAAACCCCAACCGTACTCCAGCTGTCCTTTTTATCGGAGCACTCGATCAACACCCGGACCTTCGCTGCGGTTCCGGCGGTACCGTCCAAGACTCGGACCTTGTAGTCACGCAGGTGCATTTCCTGTATTACAGGGTAAAACTCCATCAAAGCCTTGCGCAGCGCGTTATCCAAGGCATTGACCGGGCCGTCACCTTCAGCTGCGGTATGGATGGTGTTTCCGTTGACCGTGAGTTTTATCATAGCCTCGGCGATTATTCCGTTTTCTTCTCGCTTCTCCACCAGTATCTTCAGGTTCTGCAACTGGAAGAAGTCCTGATACTCACCGAACGCCTTCCTCAAAAGGAGCTCCAGAGAAGCATCGGCCCCTTCGAACTGGAATCCCTGGTTCTCAAGATCCTTTATCTTCTTTATTACTTCCCTCGTGCGGCTGTCGTAAGAGTTTACATCGAGGTTGAGCTCTTTCGCCTTATACAACAAATTAGACAAGCCTGAAAGCTCGGAAACCAAGACCCGCCGGTGATTGCCCACTGCTGACGGGTCTATGTGCTCATAAGTAGCAGGGTCCTTCAAGAGCGCGCTCACGTGAACCCCGCCCTTGTGGGCAAACGCTCCATACCCTACAAACGGCTGGTTGTTGAACCGGGGCATGTTTGCGACCTCACTGACATAGTGGGATACCTCGGTCAAGCGAGGCAGGTGGTTGTGGGGCAGGCACCGCTTGTGCATCTTTAGCTCCAAATTGGGAATTACGCTCGAGAGATCCGCATTGCCGCATCTTTCACCATAGCCGTTAACCGTGCCCTGCACCTGAACCGCCCCCAGCCTTACCGCGAGAAGAGAATTAACCACAGCGCAGGCGCTGTCGTTGTGGGCGTGGATCCCTAGGGGTAAATCGAAGTGTTTTTTCACTTCGAGGAATATCCTTTCAAGATCCCACGGCAGAGTACCCCCGTTGGTGTCGCAGAGCACTAACCAGTCGGCTCCTGCCTGCGCCGCAGCCCCTAGTACCCTCAAGGCGTATTCCGGGTTGTTGCGGTAACCGTCGAAGAAATGCTCCGCATCAAAGATAACTTCTAATCCCCGGTCTTTCAGGTAGGAAACGGTGTCCCACACCATCTGCAGGTTTTCTTCCAGCGTGGTGCCCAGAGCCCGGTAAACGTGAAAATCCCAGCTCTTACCGAAAATAGTTACCGTTTGCGTCCCCGCTTCCAAAAGGGCCCGCACGTTGGCATCCTGACCCACCGCACAGTCGGGCCTTCTGGTGCTGCCGAAAGCGGTGATGCGGGCGTGTTTGAGTTCGATGTCTTTGATGCGGTTGAAAAATTCAAGGTCTTTGGGGTTGCTTCCTGGCCAACCGCCTTCGATGTAGCTCACACCCAGCCAGTCTATTTTTTTGGCAATTTTCAGCTTGTCTTCTACCGAGAAGGCGAGCCCTTCCCCCTGTGAACCGTCACGCAGAGTGGTATCGTAGATGACGACATCTAGCTTCTTATCCCCACTACACTTCGACCTCCTCAATCTTCTTCGCTACTAGATCTCCCATTTCTTTGGTGTTAACCAGCTTTTGTCCCGGTTCCATTATATCAGGTGTGCGGTAGCCTTCGGCCAATACCCGGCGCACCGCCGTCTCCACAGCACAAGCCTCTTTTTCCAGATTGAAGGAATACCGCAGCATCATGGCAGCCGACAGTATCGTAGCCAAGGGGTTAGCTTTGAGCTGCCCCGCAATGTCCGGAGCCGATCCATGGGATGGTTCATACATCCCTACCCGACCCCCGATAGAAGCAGACGGCAGCATACCTAGCGATCCCGTAAGCATGGAGGCTTCGTCCGTCAATATGTCACCAAACATGTTCTCGGTCACAATTACATCGAACTGTCGCGGGTTACGTATCAACTGCATGGCGCAGTTGTCTACATACATATGGTCAAGCTCTACATCGGGGTATTCCCGCGCTACCCGGGTCGCCACTTCACGCCATAACCGCGAGCTCTCCAATACGTTGGCTTTATCCACGGAAGTCACCTTTTTGCGGCGTTTACGCGCCGCTTCGCAGGCCAGGCGCACTATGCGTTCAATCTCGTAATCAGAGTACTCCAAGACATCAATCGCCTTTTCTCCATCACCCGCTTTTTCCCGGCGTTTCTCCCCAAAATACAGGCCTCCCGTCAGTTCCCTGACCACCAAGAGATCTACCCCTTCGATTATCTCTGGCTTCAGGGAAGAAGCGTGCAACAGCTCCGGGAAAAGGTAAGCCGGCCTCAGGTTGGCATAAAGCCCCAGCTCTTTGCGCAAGGCCAATAGAGCCGCTGCTTCCGGTCTCAGCTCAACCGGAAGGTTGTCCCACTTAGGTCCTCCTATCGCCCCCAATAATATCGCATCGCTGTCCATGCACAGGGCCAGGGTTTCCTGGGGCAGGGGCACCCCCACTTCGTCGATAGCGGCCCCTCCTACTAAAGCCTCGGTGAAAACAAAGTCGTGGCCGAACCTCGCCGCAACTGCCTGCAGTGCTTTCCGGGCCTCGGGTACAATCTCGGTTCCGATGCCATCCCCTGGTAAAACGGCCACCTTAAACACCTTTCTCCATCCTTTCCTTAACGTAATTGATAAGCCCTCCGCTAGCCATTATCTTCTGCATGAATTCGGGGAAAGGAGTAGCTCTGTAAGTTTTGCCCGTGGTGGTGTTGGTTATTATCCCTTTCTCGAGGTCGATCTCAAGTTGGTCCCCGGCTTTAACCTCGTCCACCGCCTCCGGGCATTCCAGGATGGGAAGCCCGATATTCACGGCGTTGCGGTAGAATATACGGGCAAAGGATTTGGCAACAACACACGACACCCCGGCCGCTTTGATCGCCAAGGGAGCATGCTCCCGCGAGCTCCCGCAGCCGAAGTTCTTATCGGCGACTATGATGTCCCCCGCTTGAACCTTCGTGGGAAACTCCGGATCGGCATCTTCCATGCAGTGCAGAGCCAATTGCCTGGGGTCGCTGGTATTCAAATAACGGGCGGGAATAATGGCATCGGTGTCCACATCAGCTCCGAATTTATGAACTTTGCCTGCAAGTCTCATCTTACCACCTCCCACGGTGCCGCGATTCTTCCCATGACTGCGCTGGCAGCGGCTACAGCCGGCGATGCCAGGTATACCTCGCTTTCCGGGTGCCCCATCCTGCCGACGAAATTACGATTGGTGGTTGAAACCGCTTTTTCGCCTTTAGCCAGTATCCCCATATGACCTCCTAAACAGGGACCGCAGGTCGGAGTACTGACCACTGCCCCGGCTTCGATAAATATCTCTACCAGACCACGACGCAGAGCCTCGAGGTATATCTCCTGGGTTCCGGGAATCACAATGGCCCTTATTTCACGGTGCACTTTTTTCCCTTTCAGGATAGATGCAGCAATTTCCAGATCCTCTAACCGTCCATTGGTACAGGACCCGATGACGACCTGGTCTATGGAAACGTTTCCTGCCTCACTCACCGGTCGCACGTTTTCCGGGGAGTGGGGAAAAGCCACCTGCGGCTCCAATTTTGAAACATCATATTCCCGGATGTCGGCGTACCTGGCATCGGGGTCGCTGCTAAATACGCGGTAATCCCGCTTGGCCCTGCCCCTTACGTATTCCAGGGTTATCTCGTCAGGCTCGAAGATGCCGTTTTTGGCCCCGGCTTCGATGGCCATGTTGGCCATGGTAAACCGGTTATCCATCGATAGTTTCTTCACGGCTTCGCCCGTGAACTCCATGGCCATGTACCTGGCCCCATCGACCCCGATGTCTCCTATGGTATAGAGTATCAGGTCTTTACCCCCCACCCACCTTGGCAGCTCGCCGTAGTATACTAATTTCATGGTTTCCGGCACCTTGAACCAGGCTTCTCCCGTGGCCATGCCTGCCGCCATGTCGGTAGAGCCGACCCCTGTCGCAAACGCACCCAGAGCCCCGTAGGTGCAGGTGTGGGAGTCGGCGCCAATGACAACGTCCCCGGGCACTACCAGGCCTTCCTGGGGAAGCAGGCAGTGTTCGATGCCCATCCTGCCAACTTCAAAGTAGTTTTCAATGCTGTAAGCCCGGGCAAATTCCCTCACCAGTTTGGCCTGTTCCGCCGAGTTTATATCTTTGTTAGGGGTGAAATGGTCGGGCACAAGCACTACCCTCCGGTTATCAAAAACCCTGGTCAAACCCAGCTTTTCAAACTCGGCGATGGCAACAGGAGCTGTTATGTCGTTGCCCAACACTATGTCTACCTGACAGCTGATCAATTCGCCGGGTTCCACCCGTTCTTTACCCGCATGATATGCCAAAATCTTTTCGGTAACGGTCATTCCCATCTATGACTGTCCCCCTTTATCGGGCTCTGAATGGTTGTTCCTCGTCCTTTCAAAATCAGCCTTATTCAGAGCGTTAATGTAAGCCCTCACACTGGCTTCGACGATGTCGGTACTCACACCACGTCCTATATAGACCCGCTCACCTACCTTCACCCGGACGATGACCTCGCCCAAGGCATCTTTGCCTCCTGTAACCGCGTTGAGCTTGTATTCCAGGAGTTCTCCTTGGATACCGGTTATTTTGTCTACGACATGGAAAGCCGCGTCTACCGGCCCGTCACCAGTTCCCGCATCCTCGAAGACAATTCCCTCGATGGCTATACCTACGGTGGCAGTCGGTATTAAACGAGTACCGCTGGCAAAGTATAGGTAGTTGAGGCGGAATCTTTCGGGAATCGCCCACACCTCGTCCTTGATAATGGCCTCGATGTCTTCATCCGTAACTTCTTTTTTCTTATCCGCCAACTCCTTGAAACGACGGAACGCCTTGTCCAGTTCCTCGCCGCTCAGCTCAAATCCCATCTCCTTGAGTTTCTCGCTGAAAGCATGTCGTCCCGAGTGTTTGCCCAGCACCAGGCTGCTCTTGTAGATGCCTATCAACTCGGGCTTCATTATCTCGTAGGTGGTCCTTTCTTTCAGTACCCCGTCCTGGTGAATGCCCGCTTCGTGGGCAAAGGCGTTCTTGCCGACGATGGCTTTATTGGGCTGTACCACCATGCCGGTCAGAGAACTCACCAGCCTGCTGGTGCGGTAAATTTCCTGGTAGTTTATCCCCACCTCTTTTTGATAGAATGCCTTTTTGGTGTAGAGAGCCATGATTATTTCTTCTAAAGAGGCATTTCCGGCCCTTTCCCCTATCCCGTTTATCGCTCCCTCTACCTGGGTGGCCCCGTTAAGAATAGCAGCCAGGGAATTGGCGACAGCCAATCCCAGGTCATTGTGGCAGTGAACCGAAAGGCGTGCGCGGTGAATGTTGGGCACTCTTTCCATAATGGCCTTTATGAAACGCCCGAATTCGTCGGGAACCGCGTATCCCACAGTATCGGGTATATTAACCACCGTAGCTCCGGCATCGATGACCTTTTCTATGACAGTACACAGGTAATCCAGGTCGCTGCGGGAAGCGTCTTCGGCAGAAAACTCCACATCGGAGCAGTACTTCTTGGCGTATTTGACCGCCTCGACCGCCTGCTCCAACACCTCTTCCCGTGATTTTTGCAGCTTGTATTTCAGGTGTATATCTGAAGTAGCGATAAAAGTGTGTATCCGCGGGCTTTCGGCCCCCTTCAGAGCTTCCCAGCCTGCGTCTATATCTTCCCGGGTAGCCCGGCATAACCCGGCTATAACCGGTCCTTTGACCCGCTCGGCGATGGTTTTAACCGCCCGGAAGTCTCCAGGAGACGCGATGGGAAAGCCGGCTTCGATGACATCAACCCCCAGACGGGCGAGCTGTTGGGCAATCTCCAGCTTTTCTTGAACATTCAGGCTCACCCCCGGGGACTGTTCCCCGTCTCTTAACGTTGTGTCAAAGATGTATATTCGGTTGCTCGACATGAATATCCTCCTCTCGTCAGCACTAGCTATGCCCAATCAAAAAAGGAGAAGCGGGTTTGCCACCCGCCCCTTTAGTACAGGTCAAACCCCAAGAATCGTTTTTATTTTACTTCCTTGAGCCAGGGCATCATGGCTCTAAGTTCTTTGCCTACCTTCTCAATAAGGTGCTCCTGATCCTTCTTTCTAAGGGCGTTGAACACCGGCCGGCCTACCTGGAACTCGAGCAGAAGTTCGCGGGCAAAGGTCCCGTCTTGAACGGCGGCGAGAACCTTCTTCATCTCGGCCCTCACACTTTCGTTTATGATGCGCGGGCCGACGGTAAGGTCCCCGTATTCCGCGGTATCGCTTACCGAGTAGCGCATAAGGCCGATACCGCCTTCATATATCAGGTCGACAATGAGTTTTAACTCGTGTAGACACTCGAAATAGGCAATTTCCGGTTGGTACCCGGCTTCGACCAGGGTATCAAACCCGGCTTTGATTAAAGCCGTAACTCCTCCGCAGAGTACGCACTGTTCTCCGAAAAGGTCGGTCTCAGTCTCCTCTTTGAAAGTGGTAGCGATGACCCCGGCCCGGGTACATCCAATCCCTTTGGCATAGGCCAAACCAGTCTCTAAAGCCTTTCCCGTATAGTCGTTATGTACGGCTATGAGCCCGGGAACCCCTACCCCTTGTTTGTACATCCGCCTTACCAGGTGGCCAGGGCTCTTGGGAGCCACCATAAAAACGTCTACGAACGAAGGAGGCACAATTTGGCCGAAATGAATGTTAAACCCATGGGAAAACCCCAAGGCATCGCCTTCACGAAGATTAGGCTCGATCTTTTCCCGGTAAACCCTGGCTTGGATATCGTCAGGCACCAACATTTGGATTATCTGAGCCGCCTTGGCCGCCTCTTCTACAGGCAGAGGGGTAAGCCCATCCTCTTTCACCTTGTTCCACTCTTGGGCAGTGAACTCATCTACCGGCTCTCTTAGTCCCACTACCACGTTTAGCCCGCTGTCATGCAGGTTCTGGGCCTGGGCGTGTCCTTGGCTGCCATAACCGATGACAGCAATCGTCTTGCCTTTGAGCACCTCGAGATCCGCATCGGCATCATAGTAAATCTTCGCCACTGGAACCAACCTCCCTTTCGTTCTTAATTCTTAATTCTTAATTCTTAATTCTTAATTCTTAATTCTTAATTCTTAATTCAGTAATACTGTATCCCTTCATCTAGCCCCCCTTAACATGGAAACCTTGCCGGTTCTAACCAGCTCCAGTATCCCAAAAGGCCGCAGCGAAGCCTCGATGGCATCGATCTTGCCGGTGTCCCCCGTCGCCTCTATTATCAAGCTATTAGGACCGATGTCGACAATACGGCCGCGAAAGACATCCACTATCTGGATGATCTCGCCTCTGGCTTGGGCGTCAGCTTTAACCTTGATCAATACCAGTTCCCTGTCGACCGTGGGCTGGTCGGTCACATCGAGTATCTTTATGGTTTCTACCAGTTTGTGAAGCTGTTTGGTCACCTGTTCAATGATTACGTCGTCACCCTCAACTACGATGGTCATTCTTGAAATCGCTGGATTCTCGGTCCTTCCTACGGCTAAACTGTCGATATTATATCCCCGGCGCCTAAACAACGTTGCTACCCTTGCAAGGACTCCGGGGTGGTTCTCAACAACAACTGACAGCGTGTGTTTTTTCATCATTCCTCACCTCCCAGCATGTTATACAACGATTCGCCGGGCGGAACCATAGGAAATACATTGGCTTCCCTTTCTACCCAGAAATCGATTACCACAGGCCGGTCGGTCGCCGTCAAAGCTTCGCGCAGCGCAGGGGCTACATCCTGGGGCTCTTTAACCCTCATGCCCACTGCCCCATAGGCCTCAGCCAGTTTAACAAAATCGGGCTGCAGGCTGATATCGGTATACGAGTAGCGACCCCCGAAGAACAATTCCTGCCACTGTCTCACCATCCCCAAGTATTGATTGTTGAGGATACACACGATGATGGGAAGCCGCTGCTCTACTGCCGTGCACAATTCCTGGATGTTCATCTGGATACTCCCGTCCCCGGCTATATCGATAACCGTCATATCGGGACGCGCGATCTTAGCGCCTATCGCCGCAGGCAGTCCGAACCCCATGGTTCCGAGGCCTCCCGAGGTGATGAAAGTTCGCGGGCGCGTAAACTTGTAAAACTGGGCAGCCCACATTTGATTCTGTCCTACCTCGGTAGTGATAATGGCGTTTCCCTGGGTAGCGTAATAAATCTGTTCCACCACATACTGGGGCTTAATCCTCCCTGGTTCCCGCGATTCCGAATAAGTCAGGGGGAACTCTTCTTTCCACCGATCGATGACACGGTGCCACTCGCTGAACTTCTCTCTGGGCTCGAGCCTGGGAACTATCTCCTCCAGCACCTGTTTGACATCGCCCACTATAGGGATATCGACATTGAAATTCTTGCCGATTTCCGCGGCATCGATATCGATATGAATAACTTTGGCATGAGGAGCAAAGCTGGTAATCTTTCCCGTCACCCGGTCGTCGAACCTAACCCCGACCGCGATTATAAGGTCAGCCTCGCTCACTGCGTAGTTGGCATACCTGGTGCCATGCATTCCCAACATCCCCAGAGACAGGTAATGCGTCTCCGGGAAACAGCCGATACCCATCAAAGTAGTAGCTACGGGTATTTTCATCTTTACCGCCAACTCCTGCAGTATTTCGGAAGCCCCGGAGCTTATGACCCCGCCACCGGCGTAAATAACCGGGCGTTCTGCTTGGCGGATTGCCTCAACCGCGAGCAAGACCTGCCCCATATTACAACCCTTCAGAACGCGGTAGCCTCTTAAGTTAACTTCCTCAGGATAGCCGGTGAAATCCATCTCCCGGTCCATGATGTCCCGCGGAAGATCGACCACCACGGGCCCCGGCCGGTTGGTACGGGCTATATAAAACGCCTCTTTAACCACCCTTACCAGATCTTCACTGCGTTTTACCAGGTAGTTGTGTTTTGTTATAGGCAAAGTTATCCCCGTGATGTCAGCCTCCTGAAAAGCGTCTCTGCCTATCAGGTGAGTCGCCACCTGTCCGGTGAAGGCAACCAAGGGCACGGAATCCATATAGGCAGTCGCTATGCCTGTCACCAAATTAGTTGCCCCCGGCCCTGAAGTAGCTAAACACACGCCGACCTTTCCGCTGACCCGGGCGTAGGCATCAGCAGCATGGGCTGCCCCCTGTTCGTGCCGTACCAAGACGTGCTTTATGTCCGACGTATACAAAGCATCGTATATCGGAAGCACCGCTCCCCCAGGATAGCCGAAGATAACTTCTACGCCTTCCTCTTTCAGGCAACGCAGAAGAACCTCTGCCCCTTTCATTCTCATCTTCTCACCCCGCTACAATCTAATTACAAGACACTTATATAAAAAGCGGGCACCGGCCCGCCTTTACTTCAGTTACTGATGGCAACTTTAATCTCTAAAGATGGCGCCTGTACTGGCGGATTGCACCTCTTTCGCATACCTTTTCATGTATCCCCAATTGATCTTGGGTTCCGGAACTCGCCATTCAGCCCTGCGGAGGGCGAGTTCCTCGTCCGTAAGTCGCACATTAAGCGTCCGGTTCGGTATATCGATAACTATTATGTCACCATCCCTAACCAAGGCGATATTTCCCCCTTGAGCGGCTTCAGGTGATACATGCCCTATTGAAGCCCCCCGGGTCGCACCGGAAAAGCGTCCATCAGTTATCAAGGCTACATCTTTATCTAACCCCATGCCTGCTATGGCCGAAGTAGGAGTAAGCATCTCCCGCATGCCCGGTCCTCCGCGAGGCCCCTCGTACCTTATCACAACCACATCTCCTTTTTCTATCTTGCCGCCCAGGATAGCCGCTACCGCCTCCTCTTCGGAATCAAAAACCCGGGCCTTGCCCTCATGGTACAGCATTTCCGGATCTACGGCTCCCTTTTTCACCACTGCACCCTCTTGCGCCAGGTTGCCAAAAAGAATAGCCAAGCCCCCCGTCGGGCTGTACGGATTATCAACGCTGCGGATGACGTTGTAATCCTTCACCGGTTTGTCCTTGATGACCTCTCCTACCGACTTGCCGGTAACCGTCAAACAGTGCCGGTTGACGAGGCCCATCTTGTCCAACTCATTGAGTATAGCCTGTATCCCTCCTGCAGCATACAGGTCTTCGATAAAGCAGTCACCCGCCGGCTCGATCTTGCACAAATGGGGCGTGGTCTCGCTGATCTCGTTTACGAGGTTAAGATCCAACTCTACCCCGGCCTCGTGAGCAATAGCCAGGAGATGAAGCACGGTGTTGGTAGAGCAACCTACAGCCATATCCACGCGCAAGGCATTAATGAAAGCATCGCGCGTCATTATGTCTCTGGGTCTGATGTTTTTATCCAGGAGCTCCATGATCTTCGTGCCCGCCTCTTTGGCCAGGCGAATTCTCTCCGCATAAACGGCAGGTACTGTCCCGTTGCCCGGCAAACCCATCCCCACCGCTTCCGTCAGACAGTTCATGGAATTGGCGGTGAACATCCCGGCACAGCTCCCACATCCCGGACAGGCCACGTCCTCGAGCTCTGCCAGATCCGAAAGGGTCATCTTGCCTGCACTGACCGCCCCTACTGCCTCAAACACTCTACTCAGGCTGACTTTGCGCCCCCGGAAGTTTCCGGCTAGCATTGGTCCCCCGCTGATAAATATGCTGGGCAGGTTCAGCCTGGCTGCTGCCATTAACATGCCGGGAATGATCTTGTCGCAATTGGTGACAAAGACTAAAGCATCGAAAGGATGGGCCATCGCCATTATCTCTATGGAATCTGCTATAAGCTCCCTGCTGGCAAGAGAATACTTCATCCCTATATGGTTCATAGCGATACCGTCACATACCCCTATCGTAGAAAACTCGATAGGAGTTCCCCCCTTCATCCTCACACCGGCTTTAACCGCCTCCGCGATACGGTCCAGGTGAATATGCCCCGGGATAATCTCGTTGGCTGAGTTAACTATACCGATTAAAGGCCTTGCTAACTCCTCATCAGTCAGTCCCAGAGCCTTAAACAGTGAACGGTGCGGGGCTTTTTCCAGCCCCTTTTTCGCTATGTCGCTTCTCATCGCAATAAATCTCCTTTCGCTGGGCAGTTAGCTTCTGATCTGCAGAACCACAGATGAACACGAATGTTTGCCAGCAAACATCGATTATTCCAGTCATTCTCCCGTAGCACAAGTGGCTCGAAATAACTCAACGGATACACACTCATATTTTACAATTAATAAATATCGATTCCGTCCACCTTAACGAGTTCATGGAAATCTTGTAACAGCTGCAGGAAAATAGGACCGGGTTTGCCGTTGCCTATGATCCTGTCGTCTATCTTAACAACCGGTATAAGTTCAGCAGCGGTGCCAGTTAGGAAACACTCGTCTGCAGTAAACAGGTCATACCGGGTGAGCATGGGTTCGGTTACCGGAATACCCCGCTTGCGGGCCAGTTCCATAACCGCATTGCGCGTCACTCCCTCCAATATCCCGGCATGCGGCGGTGGAGTCTTGAGAACCCCGTTCTTTACGATAAAGATATTGTCCCCTGTGCATTCAGCGACATACCCTTCCTGATTCAGCATCACCGCCTCTGGCACTCCGGCTATGTTGGCTTCGATCTTAGCCATGATGTTGTTCAGGTAGTTGAGCGATTTTATCCGGGGATTGACCCCTTCCGGTATATTGCGGCGGGTGGGAACCGTAATTACAGTAAGCCCTGTTTGGTAGAGCTCTTCGGGATAGAGGGTTATAGAAGAAGCTATATTGACTATTGTGGGTTGCGGACATTTCCTAGGATCCAGCCCTAAATCCCCCGCCCCCCGTGAAACTACCAACCTGATGTAGGCGTCGGTGAGGTTGTTGCGGCGGCAAGTCTCGCACACGACCTCTATCATCTCTTCCTTCGTCAGGGGGATCTCCAGGTTGATGGCCTTGGCAGAATCGTACAACCTGTCGATGTGTTCGCGCAGGCGAAAAACCTTGCCGTGATAGGCGCGTATCCCCTCGAACACACCGTCACCGTAGAGAAAACCGTGGTCAAATACCGAAATCTTGGCCTCTTCTTCCGGTACAAACTGTCCGTTAAGGTAGATAATTAACCCCATCCTTCACACTCCTTCAAGTCTAACTTACTGTAAAAATATACAACCCCCCGCCCCTGTTTCCAGGGACGAGAGGTTTAACTCCCGCGGTACCACCCTGATTGCCGCCAAAGCGGCCACTCGCCAGTGTTTTACTGCCACCGTTGTTGATAACGGACTACTTGTCCGGCAGCCCCTACTGGGCTCTTCGCCGTTCGGAACTGCAGCTCGAGGGCGATCTCCACATACCGTGTTAGTACCGGTTTTCAGCTACCCCGGCTCTCTGTTGACTAAGGGACGGTATGTGTTCATCCCTGTCATGGCCTTTCTTGGTATGAAGATTTGCTTACTAGTATAGGTAAAAGCCCAGTCCCTGTCAACAAGTTGCACCGCATCTTTATCAAAAAATGTCCTCAAATCCAGGGCTCACTTCCCTGGCAGGTACACCCTCTCCAAATACTCCCTCAGTCCCGGGCGACGAATCGAATCACCGCGCCATCCCGTCTTCCTTTTCCGGCTCATTTCCTTAAACAACGCCCACAGGCGTCGTTGCCCCTCTTCGCTCTGGCGAGCCTGAGCCGGCGAAATGCCGCCCAAGTCGTTCGACTTCGAAAAGTACCATTTGTCTAGGTACGCCTTCTTCAAGCGGGCTTCCAAATTAGGGTATTGGGCTTTTATTTCCCGGGTCAATATCTCGAAGATCCCGGCTTCTTTTATCTCCAAGCCCTCGAAATGCAGGCAATCCTCTATGCCCTGCTCGAATTGTTTACGGACAGCGGATATTTCACCATCCCCATAGGCAGAAACAGTTACCCAGTTATCTCCAACAATATATTCGGCTACAAAAATTTCGGCACTCGACTCTGCTGTCACCCGGTATTCATAATGAACCTGGAGTCCCCCGGGCAAATCATACCGCTGCCCCGCAACCCCTTGCAGTTTTGTGAGAACCCGATCCCGATCACGCATAAAATAGCGAGCACTGACGAATTTCATCCCGTCTTCAAAGATACTATCTTCTTGCCCTCCGGCCACAACGTCGTGCAAACTGAGATACTGGCCGGACAGATATTTGTAAGCAGCAAGAACGCTCATTTCCCTCCGCATAATCAAGACGGTTTGTTGTTCCTTGGTAACCAGCTCGTGGAGCGTTTCCAGGGCTTTCAAATCCTTGCCCATCATCACCATTTCATCGCCTTTAAGCACTATGTCCGCCCACATCCCGGGAAGAAAGAATCCCCCGCCGACAAAATCGTCGTCGTGTTGCCCGATCCTCAAATGTATCCCGCCCGGAATTTCTCCAGCATCCTCAACATGATTCAGCAATTCAAGAGTGCCGAGCAATTCGTCTATATCCAACACTTCGTAAACGTAGCAAAAAACCTTGAAAAAAGGAGACACCTCTTCACTAGATGTGCTCGCCGATTCGAAGAGCTGGGAATAAACGTCATATATGTACCAATTCCCCCGGCGCTTTTTCAGGTAGAACGACAATTCCCGGTATTCCACTTCTTCGTCCGCCAGGGTAACGCACTGGGCTTTAACAACCGCGTACCTGCCACCGGTTTTCACCCCTACCGCATACCCCTCCATGAGAGCATGCCCTGTGCCCAGAACTGATTGCAGATATTGCACAAAGTCCTTTTGACAGAGCTTTTCTTCATCAACGAGCGCCACTATATAAGAATGATCTCGCCGCCGCAAAGCCAAAAAGACACTGTTAACCAACTGTTTGGGTGACAATGGCTCCGAAAGTCTCTCGAAAAGCTCACGCCGCTGTGCTTCACTCAAAGCAAAGGGCATATCCAGATACTTGCGGAAAAGAAACCGCCCGGGTCCAGGCTTGGTCATGTGGATGAGGTTAAACTGATATGATTCACGAATAAGAAAAGCTGCTTCCTTCAAAGAAATATCCTCAACCATAGACAGCTTTCTCCTGTCAGCCTCGAAGTCCCTGACGGCCACGTCGGACAGAGCAAAGGTGCTATGAACCCCTTCTGGTCCAAAAGTCAAACAAAAACACTCTACATCCAGGCCGCCGCTGGGCTTTTCCCAAGCGACATCAACCGTAATCTGACCAAGGTGACGAGTTCTTGTGGCATAAGCGGCAAAAAACCGTCCGCGCGAAAATTCGGGGCGGGTTACCGGCACCCCTGCCATAGCCAGCTTACTCAGGGCCTTGCTGATAGCTGCTTCAAGCTCTGAGCCATATTCCTCCCTTAACAGGTGGAAAAAGACCGCCAGCTCCCTCTCGTGGAAACCGGCCAGACTGTCTATCACCATGGAACGGAAACTGGCAGGTATTTCCTCCAGCATTTCCAGAGCGAAAAGCCTTCCTTCGTTGCTCTCCATCATGTGTTTTATGTCGCCGACCAACCGGCTGAGTAGCGAACGGGGTATTATCTTTTCTTTAGTCCTGCGCTTCATCGCCGTCTTTCCTGCCCTTTTCTTGCTCCTGTCACTAGACGAGGATCGCTCCTAAAATAAATCTAACACTTGATAAGGTTTATGGCAAACGCACGCAAAATAAAATGACATATACAGTGCCGGCGAGCAGGTACTGCCGGCTATACGTACCTCCTCTGTTCAGAGGTGACCCCGGACAAAATCTTAATAAAATAGACAAATTCCCGGTTTGATCGAGCAGGATTTGTTTCATTTGCGAAGAAGTAGTATATTTGTTTAACAACAATGTTATTTCCCGGAGGATTTATGCGTCGCGTCTCAGTCGAGTTACTGGAACCAGGAATGGTAGTGGCAAGAAGCATTTTCGACAGTGAAGGTAAGTGCCTTCTGGGTGCTGGAGTGGTTCTTACCGAATATTACATTCAAAGACTGAAAGATCTGGGCATAGCGTCTGTTTACGTAAAAGACGATCTGTTCGATTCCCTGGGTGAGATCAAAGAACCTATATCGGAAAAAACCAGGATTGAGACCATAAAAGAAGTTAAGAGAAACTTCCAAGCACTAGAGGCTAACCGTCGGATAAATACCCGCCACGTTAAAAAAGTAGTCGATGCCATTCTGGATGAACTGATGTCCAACCGGGAAGTATTGATCAATTTGAGCGACATACGGACCTACGATGATTATACGTTTTCTCATTCTTGTAACGTATGTGTGCTGAGCCTGCTCACGGGCATTACCCTCGGTTACACCGAGCCCAAACTCAAAGAACTGGGAATCGGGGCTCTCCTGCACGATATAGGCAAAATCCAGGTCAGTAAAGAACTCCTGAACAAGCGGGGAGAATTAAGCCCGGAGGAATATGCAGAAATACAAAAGCACGCCGCTTACGGTTTTGAGATACTGCGCGCGTATGACGATATCCCTTTGCTTTCCGCCCACATTGCCTTCCAGCACCATGAACGTTGGGACGGTAAAGGTTATCCTCGCGGTTTAAATCAGGAGCAGATCCACGAATACGCAAGAATTGTGGCAGTTGCCGATGTTTACGACGCGCTGTTGGCGGACCGGCCGTATCGCGGCGCCTATAGCATTAACCAGGCCCTGGCCATCCTGAACCACATGTCGGGCGTGTACTTCGAGCCGAGGATCCTCGCTGCCCTTATTTCTAACATTGCCGTGTATCCGATAGGAAGCGTAGTAATGTTCAACACTGGAGAAATCGGCGTAGTCGTGGATGTAAACCGCAACAATCCCCACCGTCCGGTGGTGCGGGTGGTTTTTGATCGGCGCCTAACTAGGCTGAAGACGCCTCATGAAGTCGATCTCTCAAGCCTTACCACGGTATATATTTCCCGAGTCCTCAACGAACAGGAAATCGTTCAGTTAAAAAGTGGCACCTTCAACCCCCGGTTCTCCGACCCTCCATCTCAAGAATGATATCCTCTTTTTGCCAGGATAAAATTCGATAGACCACTGAAACTAGTAGTGACAGAGGTGAGACCATGACCTTAAAAATCCTGGCCGGTCTGCTATTTCTCTTCATAGGTGGATCCATGTTGTACGTTTTTTTTCATAAGATACTGCCTGCTTTGACCGGCAAGCAGTAGAGTAGACTCAAAACCTGTTTCTTTTCTAGCTTGCAATAATAAATACAAAGGAGGCTTCTTGACATGTTTTTTCGCGCGGAGAACAGCCAGACAAAACCTTCATGGAAATACGAATATCTAGCAGTTCCTATCGCTTTTATCAATGGACTCTATCTCGGAGGGTGTCTCCTCCGAAGAATGCGCCAGACCTGGGAACATGGCCCTCGCGATTAGCGTCTGGCCCGAAAACGGTGTGCAATAGGAGCGTAACAACAGAAAACCCCTCCAATCTCGGAGGGGTCTTGATTTTCCTGGAGCCGGCGATCGGATTCGAACCGATGACCTGTCGATTACGAATCGACTGCTCTACCACTGAGCTACGCCGGCATCCGCATTGAAGCTAAAAACTCTGCTTCTTGCTCCGCTTTCGCACCTCATATTAACAAGTGACTCTTGCTTTGTCAAGCACGGACTGCCTTCGCCTGCAGAGCGTCTGGCAGTGGCTATTTGAGCTTCCTGTCGTTCCAACGTATTACGGTTCGGCCGCCGCTGTATAAACCTACCGCTGACAAGCCGATTATGATGCCATCGATAATAGCGAACATCCACGGTTCTTGTGGTGCCTTTATTCCCACTTTCAACAGAACCCCTAAGGCTACAGCCAATAAAGGGCAATACCGCTTGCTCAGCCCCGCCATCTTGGCCACTTCGATCAACCCGTTTATCACCGGTATCGCTATCAACTGGTAAAAATCATGGTTCACTCGCTCACCCACCCCGCACGAGAAATCATTTTTCTCTTCTATGCATATGCCGGGCGGCGGGTGACTATTAAATTTTCCGGCGATTTATTGTTCCTCAATATAAGCTCTAATGCGTTCGAGCTCGGCCTGGTGCAGTTGTTTTATCTTCTCGACAGCGTAGGACACGATTCTTTCTTCTCGGTCAGCCAGCTGATCTCTAACCAACTGGTCAAAAGGAACTATCTCAAGGGTCGCCAGGACTTCTTCAGGCGGCTGCTCAGCGGTAAACGCGTTCAGCATGCCGACGAGACTGTGAAAAAAGCCTTCGACAAATTCTTCTACTTCTTGCCGCCAGGTCTCGCCTGCCGAAGTATTTCCCCAGCAGCCGGAAAATTCGGACTGTTGTTCTGGGAGTTCCCATTCCCGGATGTCTTTTTCGCCTTCGCTGATATCGCGCTCTCGCGATCTCCTTTCGGGCTCAATCCCTGAAAGGAGTTCTCTCGCTTCCTTAACAGCTTCTTTCACCGCTGAAGGAGCCGTTCCTCCTTTTAGCTTGCGGCTGTTCACGCACCCTTTCAGGCTTATTCTCTCGAAAACATCATCTTCGATAACGGGGCTGAAATGTTTAAACTCCTCGAGACTCAAGTCTTCTAAAGACTTTCCCTGCTCTATGCAGTAGAGAACAGCTTGGCCTGCTATCTCGTGGGCTTTGCGGAAAGGCACCCCTTTTACAACCAGATAATCGGCCAGATCGGTAGCATTGGTAAAGCCTCCCTGCGCCGCCTCTGCCATCCGCTGGCGGTTGAACCTGGCGGTCTGGAGCATGGGTATAAAGACGGCCAAACACTTCTTCAGAGTGTCGATGCCGTCGAACAGCGCCTCCTTGTCCTCCTGCATATCCTTGTTGTAGGCGAGAGGCAGTCCTTTCATTACGGTCAGCAGGCATATCAGATCGCCGTAGACCCGTCCGGTTTTACCCCTTATCAACTCGGCTACATCTGGGTTCTTCTTCTGGGGCATGAGGCTTGATCCCGTAGCAAAAGCGTCGTCCATCTCCACGAACTTGAATTCGTCGGTGGACCACAACACCAGTTCCTCGCAGAAACGGGACAGGTGCATCATGGTTATGCTGGCAAAACTCAAGAATTCCAGGACAAAATCCCGGTCGCTGACGGCATCCAGGCTGTTGCGCGTGAGCTGGGCAAACCCTAGTTTCTCTCGGACATATTCCCGGTCGAGATCAAGCCCGCTCCCTGCCAGGGCTCCCGAACCCAGAGGCATGAAATCCACTCTCTTTTCGCAGTCTTCCAGCCGGCCCAGGTCCCGGAAAAACATTTCAAAATAAGCCATGAAGTGGTGGGCGAGAGTCACCGGCTGTCCCTTCTGGAGGTGGGTGTATCCCGGCATCACGGTGTAAATGTGTTCTTCTGCCAGATCCAGTAAGGTCTCCTCCAGGTCCAGGAGCAGCCCCTTGATTTCTCCTATTTCCTCTTTTAGGTACATTCTCACATCGAGAGCAACCTGATCGTTGCGGCTTCTTCCCGTGTGCAGCTTCTTAGCAGGTTCGCCGATCCTTTCGATGAGCCAGAGCTCAACCTGGGTGTGTATGTCCTCTACCCCCGGGTCAAACTGTAATTCCCCCCGCTCTAAAGCCGCCATTATTTCCTGCAGAGCCTTGGTTATAAGCTTTCCTTCTTCCTCGGTCAGCAGACCCTGCTTGGCCAGCATCTCAGCGTGGGCCATGCTCCCCCTTATGTCCTGGCGGTACAGCCGTTTGTCGAAGGAGAGCGAGGCGTTGAATTCTTCGGTTAGCCGGTGCGGCGGCTTTCGAAACCTGCCTCCCCACATCTTTGAAGTCATCTCAGACCAGCCTTTCTTTCCATCAATGCCCTGACCTTAAGCGGCAGGCCAAAGAGGTTGATGAATCCCTCCGCGTCCTTCTGATTGTAAAAGTCACTCTCCCCGAAAGTGGCGAGATCATGCCGGTACAGCGAATACGGGGACTCGGCTCCGACCGGAACACAGTTACCTTTATACAGCTTGACCCTTACTTTGCCGGTTACTGTCTCCTGGGTCTTGTTGACAAAAGCATCCAGCGCCTCCTTGAGCGGGGAAAACCAAAGCCCGTCGTAAACCAGTTCTGCATAAAGCAGAGCAACCTGTTCCTTGAAATGCATGGTCCTGCGGTCTAATGTCAGGTTTTCCAGTTCCCGGTGACTGGCAAAAAGCACGGTTCCCCCAGGGCATTCGTAAACCCCCCGGGACTTCATGCCCACCAGCCGGTTCTCAACTAGACTTACTATTCCCACTCCGTTGGCTCCGGCCACCTGGTTTAGTTTTTCTATTAATTCCACCGGACCCATAGCCTGACCGTCGACAGCGACGGGTACCCCCTGCCGGTACTCGATTTCGAGATAGGTCGGAACATCGGGTGCCTTTTCTGGAGGAACCGTCAGCATATACATCTCGTCCTTAGGCTCCTGCATGGGATCCTCGAGTTCGCCCCCTTCATGAGAAAGGTGCCAGAGGTTGCGGTCCCGGCTATAGATGCTTTTTTTCGTAACAGGCACAGGAACCCCGTGTTTTTGCGCGTATTCTATGGCATCTTCCCGGGATCTTATGTTCCATTCCCTCCACGGAGCTATGATCCTCAGTTCCGGATTCAGCGCCCTGACACTTACCTCGAACCGCACCTGATCGTTGCCTTTGCCGGTAGCCCCGTGAGCCACGGCGATGGCGCCTTCTTTCTCCGCCACCTCCACCAGCTTGCGGGCAATTAAAGGCCGGGCAAAGGACGTACCGAGAAGGTATTTCCCTTCATATATGGCCCCTGCCTTCAAGACAGGAAAAACGTAGTCGCGAACAAACTCTTCCTTCACATCTTCGATATACACCTTGCTGGCCCCTGAGCGGAGCGCCTTTTCCTCCAGACCGGCCAGCTCTTCTTGCTGCCCCAGGTCTGCACACATGGCTATGACTTCGTAACCGTAGTTTTCTCTCAGCCAGGGAATAATAATAGAAGTATCTAATCCGCCTGAGTAAGCAAGCACAACTTTTTCCATTCGCGTTTTCCCCTTTCCCTACTGCATCACCAGGGCCATTATCGCCTTTTGCGCGTGCAGGCGGTTCTCGGCCTGGTCGAACACCACAGAATTGGGTCCGTCCATCACTTCATCGGTGATCTCCCGTCCCCGCTTGGCGGGCAAACAGTGCATTACGATAACATCCGGCTTGGCTTTGCCGAGCAAACAAACATTCACCTGGTAGCGGGCAAAGTGCTTTTCTTTTTCTTCGGCCTCTTTTTCCTGGCCCATGCTGGCCCACACGTCCGTATAGATTACGTCGGCTGCTTCCACCGCTTGTGCCGGGTCCTCGACCACCCATAGTTTGGCCCCGGTTTCCTTGGCATCATCCAGTGCCTGGGCCATGATCTCAGCCTTCGGTTCGAACCCAGGCGGACAGGCGACCACCACATCCATGCCCACTTTGGCTCCTCCGACCAGAAGCGAGTGGCAGACGTTATTGCCATCCCCGATAAAAGCGCACTTCAACCCCTTCAGTTTCCCTTTCTTCTCCAGAATAGTGAAGAGGTCTCCCATCGCCTGGCAGGGATGCGTGAGATCGGTAAGCCCGTTTATTACCGGTATGCTGGCCCAGTACGCCAGCTCTTCGACCTCCTCCTGGGCAAAGGTACGTATCATTATCCCATCCAGGTACCGTGACAGGGTTAGGGCTGTATCCTTTATGGTTTCCCCCCGGCCCATCTGTAGATCGTTGGGACTCAGGAAAAGCCCGTATCCCCCCAATTGGTATATACCTACCTCAAAAGAAACCCGGGTCCGCGTTGACGGCTTCTGGAATATCATCCCCAGGGTCTTTCCCGCCAAAAGAGGATGAGGGATTCCTTCTTTTTGCATCCTCTTTAGTTTCCGGGCAAGCTCCAAAATCTCCATGATCTCCTGAGAGGTGTAATCGCGTATCGCCAAAAAATCGCGTCCCTTAAAAGACGGGTTGAGTTCTACCTTCATACCCCTCGTATGCCTCCTCTCCCGCATTCGTTCAACAACAAAACCGATTCTCCCTTTATAGTACGGCCCTTTGGCTAAATCTCCTGCCATTCTTTAAGAGCCTCTTCGAGTACCGCTAATCCCATCTGGGCTTCTTCGCGAGTCACGTTCAGGGGCGGCACCAGCCGCAGCACCTGGGGCCCTGCAGAAATGACCAGAAGCCCTTTTTCCATGCACCTGTCGACCAGTGGCTTGACCTCCCTGGTGAATTCAACCCCCAGCAAGAGGCCCAGTCCCCTGACTTCCTTGACATCCTGTCTTTTCTCCGTAATGGACCGCAAACGCTCTTGGAAAAAGTCACCCATCACCTTCACGTGATCAAGCATTTCCGGACCACTTACGATGTCCAGGAAACGGCAGGCTACGGCGCACCCCAGAGGGTTTCCCCCAAAAGTAGAGGCGTGATCCCCCGGTTGAAAAGCCTGTGCGACTTCAGCCCGCGCCAGCATGGCCCCGATGGGATAACCACCTCCCAGAGACTTGGCCAGCGTCATTATATCGGGCTTAACCCCGTAGTGCTCGCAGGCAAATATCTTCCCGGTACGCCCCAGGCCGGTCTGGACCTCATCAAAAATCAAAAGAAGTCCTGCCTCGTCGCACATTTGCCTGAGGCCCGCGAGGAAATCTTGGCTCGCAGGATTTACCCCGCCTTCTCCCTGGACGGGTTCGACGATAATCGCTCCCGTTCTCTCCGTTATCAGCCGCTTCACCGAATCCAGATCATTGAAGTCAGCATACAGGAATCCGGGCACCAGCGGCTCAAAACCATGATGGTACTTCTCCTGGCCGGTGGCAGTCAGGGCCCCGAAAGTCCTGCCGTGAAATGAGTTGCGGAACGCTATTATCTCACATCCCGGCCTTCCTTTAAGGGCAAAATACTTGCGGGCAAGCTTGATGGCGGCTTCATTAACCTCGGCCCCGCTATTGGCAAAAAAAGCCTTGTCAAGCCCGGACAGACGGCAGAGCTTCGCTGCCAGCTCCACCTGGGGCTGTATCCAGTACAGGTTCGAGCAATGCCAGAGCCTGCATGCCTGCTCTTTGAGGGCTTGCTTTAGGGCGATATTCGAGTGTCCCAGCCCGCATACGGCGATACCACTGGTAAAATCCAGGTACTCCTTGCCGTCCGCATCCCATACCCTCGAGCCCTCCCCCCTGACTAAAGCTATAGGGAAACGGCCGTAGTTGTTCATTAGATACTGTTGTCCTTGGGCAATCACGTCTTGGTTACCCATGAATCCGCCTGGCTTGAGCAGCTCCACCGCGTCTCGGTACGGTAATCAGGCTCTTTTTCGAGCCAGGCTTGACACCTCCTCTCTACCCCTTAACCACCATACTTCCGATACCCTCATCGGTAAAAACCTCAAGCAAGATAGCGTGCGGAACCCGCCCGTCAATGATGTGAGTCCTTCCCACCCCGCTTCGCAAAGCTTCTACACAGCACTCTACTTTGGGGATCATTCCTCCCTGGATAATGCCGCAGTCGATGTAGGCATCCACTTCCGATACCCTCAGCCTGGAGATGCGGCTTGCAGGGTCGCTCTTGTCGGCAAGGATGCCGGGAACATCGGTCAAAAGCACGAGCTTGTCGGCTTTGAGCGCGCCGGCTATCGCTCCGGCCACGTGGTCAGCATTGATGTTGTAGCTCTCTCCCCGGTCGCCTATCCCTACAGGGCTTATGACCGGTATATAACCTTTTTCGGTCAGGGTTTCGATGAGTTCGGTATTGACTTCCCGCACCCGTCCCACCATCCCCAGCATTTCCTTTCCAGGTATGGGCTCGGCCCGGATCAACCTGCCGTCCTTCCCCGACAGACCGACGGCCAAGCCGCCGCTGTCGTTGATCCCGGCAACTATTTCCTTGTTGATCTTGCCTACGAGCACCATTTCCACTATTTCCATGGTGGCTTCATCGGTTACTCTGAGCCCGTCGACAAATGAGGTCTTTATGCCTAAACGGTCGAGCATCCTGGTTATGTCCGGCCCCCCGCCGTGGACAACCACCGGATGCATCCCCACGTATTTCATAAGGACGATATCCTCCATGACCGCCTTCTTCAGCGAACAGTCAGTCATGGCGCTTCCCCCGTACTTTACTACGACGGTTTTCCCGTAAAACTCCTTTATATAAGGCAAAGCCTCCACCAGTATCGCCGCTTTCTCACACGCAGTCATCGTTCCCTCCCCTTCTTCTCGGCCACAGATATACATAAATAATGAACACAATTTCGACGCTGATTAACGCAGATTTGATCTAAAATTGCGGCCTTTGGATTGTAGCACCACGAACAAGTATACTGACACTAGCACCGCCTCCGGGCAACTCCCGGTTTTCATTCTCGAGTGATGACACCGCAAGGTGTCATGAGCAACTGCGTCTATGACACTTACGTTCGGTAACTGGCGTTGATATCCACGTACTCGTGGGTAAGGTCACAGCCCCAGGCCCGGGCTGACCAGATGCCCTGTTTGAGATCCACCTTGATTAAGACGGTTTCTTTCCTCAGTTCCTCCCGGGCTTGCTCCTCATCGAACTCCACTCCCATGCCGTCCCGGGCTACCTGTACTTTGCCCAAATAAATGTCAACCAATTCCGGGTTAAAAACGGCGCCGGAATACCCGGCCGCACATATGATCCTTCCCCAATTCGCGTCCTCTCCGAATACCGCGGCTTTGATCAAATTGGACGCAGTTATGGCCCGGGCTACGCGGCGGGCATCTTTGCGGCTGGGAGCCCGCTCCACTTGGACCTCGATGAGCCGGGTCGCTCCTTCTCCGTCGCGGGCTATCATTTTCGCCAGCTCTATGTTGACGTACTCAAACGCTTCCTTAAAAACCCTGTAGGCCTCAGTTGCTTCATCGTAGATCTCGCGGTTGGCGGCCAGACCGTTGGCCATCACGATTACCATGTCGTTGGTCGATGTATCTCCATCCACACTTATCATGTTATAAGAAACGTCGACCGATTCTTTCAAGACTGCACGTAAGCACTCCAGGCTGATGGCCGCATCGGTTGTAATAAAGGCCAGCATGGTAGCCATGTTGGGATGTATCATTCCCGACCCCTTGGCCATTCCGCCGATACGAACAGGCTTGCCTTCGATTTCCAGCTCGACCGCTATCTCTTTGGTCACGGTATCGGTAGTCATTATGGCCTCCGCCGCTCGGCTTCCTCCGTCACGGCTCAAATCCCGGCATGCATCCTCTATCCCTTTTGTCACCCGGTCCATGGGCAGCGGAACCCCAATGACCCCGGTAGACGCTACCAGCACATCTGACGGCTTGATTCCCAAGACCCCGGCAGCCGTTTTCGCCATTTGGCAAGCGTCTTTTTCTCCTCTGCTGCCGGTGCAGGCATTGGCATTGCCGCTGTTGACCACCACGGCCTGGGCCTGCCCGTCGGCCAAAGCCTGCCTGGTATATTTGACGCAGGCTGCTTGAACCAGGTTAGTGGTGAATACTCCGGCCGCCCGTGCCGGGCATTCGCTGTAGATGACGGCAACGTCCCTCTTGTCCTTCTTCTTGATCTCGGCCATGACCCCTTGGGCAAGAAAACCAAGTGGTGCTGTAACTCCTCCTGCGATGGTCTTCACTCTTTGCGAACCTCCTTTATTGGCGAAACAGCTTAAGCGAACTTTGTTTCCAAAAGAATACTGTGAGCTTACGGGAAAATTCCGGCAAAATCGAGGGCCTCGGTCTCTTGTAACCCGAACATTATATTGAAGTTCTGGACTGCCTGTCCTGAAGCCCCTTTGTTCAGGTTATCTATAGCGCTGATTACTACTGCCCGGCGCTTCTTCTCATCCACAAAAACGCCGATATCTACGAAGTTGCTCCCGTAAACCCAGCGGGTATGCGGATATAGGCCCTGCGGCAATACCCTCACAAAATGCTCGTCTGCGTAATGACAGGAAAAAGCGCGTCTTATCTGTTCCTCACTTACTCCCGGTCTGAGCTTGACGTAGGCCGTGGTCAGTATTCCCCGGCTCATGGGGATTAGGTGAGGGGTAAAGGTTATCTCAACCTCGCGCCCGGCGGCAAGGCTGAGCTCCTGCGCGATCTCCGGGGCGTGACGGTGGTTGCCCACGCTG
>CAYONS010000025.1:5723-25661 GCA_964405385.1 uncultured Syntrophothermus sp. | reverse complement strand
ACTTCTTTGACGTTTGATATCATTTTCTCCTCCAGTTCGTCCTGGGTCACCACAGCGATCACCGGCACCCCTTTTTCGATGAGAGCAAGCGTGCCGTGCTTGAGCTCGCCCGCTGCGTAAGCTTCAGCATGGACGTAGGATATCTCTTTCAGTTTCAAGGCCCCCTCCAGAGCCACGGCATAGTCCAGTCCCCGCCCGATAAAGAAAGTGCTGGCGGTAGCAGCATATTTATCAGCTATGGCTTCTATTCTACCGGCTCTTTTCAGTACGGCCTCCGCCTTATCCGCAATACCTTTCAACCCCTGGACAGTAAAGGATATTACCTCATCCGACAAGGTACCCCTCTTCTGCGCCAGATACAGGCCGAGAAGATACATAACCAAGAGCTGGGTAGAATACGCCTTGGTCGAAGCCACCGCGATCTCAGGACCTGCCCAGGTGTAAATCACCCGGTCGGCCTCTCTGGCTACCGAGCTCCCCACTACATTGGTCACTGCCAGCACCTTTATCCCGTTTCTCTTAGCCTCGCGCAAGGCAGCCAAGGTATCAGCGGTTTCTCCCGATTGGCTTATAACCACCAGCAATGCCTTGTCGCCCCAGAGCACGTCGCGGTATCTGAACTCCGAGGCTATATCCACCTCCACAGGTATCCGCGCCATCCGCTCGATGACGTATTTCCCCACCACCCCCGCATGGTAGGCGGTGCCACAGGCGACGATAAAGACTTTTTCTACGCCATTTAAACAGCAGTCGATATCTACATCCGAAAACTCGACTCGATCACCGTGTATCCTGCCACGGAGAGTTTCCCGCAGAGCCTGGGGCTGTTCCATTATCTCCTTTATCATAAAATGAGGATAGCCGCCTTTTTCCGCAGCCTCGGCGCTCCAAGTAACACGAAACACCTGTTTGCCTATCCTTTTGCCCTCGCCGTTCGATATCTCGACGCCGTTTCGGGTGAGAACCGCCATCTCGCGGTCTTCCAAAAGATAGACGTTTCTAGTCCGGTTCAGGATGGCCGGGATGTCGGAAGCCAGGTAATACTCATTATCGCCCAGTCCTATTACCAGAGGGCTCTGGTTCCTTACCGCCACTATCTTGTCCGGCTCGTCACAGCAAATGACGGCTAAGGCGTAGGACCCTTCAACCGCATCCAAAGCCCGACGCACTGCCTCCTCTAGCGAACCGCGATAATGGTGCTCAACCAGGTGAGCCAGAACCTCTGTGTCGGTCTCGGAAGTGAAAACATGCCCCTGTTCTTGCAGCCACCGGCGCAGAAACGCATAATTCTCAATTATGCCGTTATGAACTACAGCGATTCGACCTTTGCAATCGGTATGGGGGTGAGCGTTGTCGTCACTGGGAACGCCATGTGTGGCCCAGCGGGTATGCCCTATCCCTAAACTCGCAGACGGATGAGAGCCGTCGAGCATTCCCTCCAGGCGTTCCAGCCTGCCTTCCTTTTTGAGCAGCCACAGGCCTCCTTCGTGTATTACGGCGATGCCTGCGGAATCGTAACCTCTGTATTCAAGCCTTTTCAAACCCTCTATTATGACAGGCACAGCTTGGCTAGAGCCAATGTAACCTGATATCCCGCACAATTTCCTTATACCTCCTCTTCCTTTCGACCCTAACTCCTCGAATTACGTCAACCCACTGTATCATTTTTAACTCTTAATTCTTAATTCTTAATTCTTAATTCTCAATTCTCAATTCCATCTCCCACTCGCCCTGCCTTTTGTCCCTGCCGTTGCCGGCAGGTTTTGTAGCAAGGCTAACGATGGTGGTACACCGAGGGACCACCCGCCGAAACTTTCGATAAGTCCCTTCCTCGTCACCCGGCACCGGGCCACAGACCCGGCACTCAGCCCAGATTTTCGGTTAACGCATGTTAGTCTAGACTTTCCAGGAAGTTGTAGCTCCACTGCGGCACTGAACCAGAGCTGAGTGCCGGGCTGATATTATTTTTTGACGCTGATTAACGCAGATGTGTCAAAAAGACAATGGTACTTACAATCTATCACTATGAACAAATACAGTGATGTTGCAGCTGTATAACTTACTGTTTTCGTCTTTTGGTGTAACTCTATCAAGTATCATGCACGTTAAAAACGTTAAAACAAGGCTTTCCTATCGACCCTCAGTCCCCGAATTACGTCAACCCACTGTATCATTTTTAACTCTTAACTCTTAATTCTTAATTCTTAATTCTTAATTCTAAAGTTTCGGTCCTCGAGCGATTGCACCGTCAAGTGCCGTCAATTTCTGCGTCAATCTGTGTCTAATAGCGGCCGTTCAAAGCCGGGTCTGGCGCTTTGTCGACACTATTAAAATATGAAAACCGCCACATGGAAGTTACTTTTGAGCCAAAAGTATTGCCTTCCTTATCTCCTCCACCACCTCCTTCAGCAAGAACTCATCTCGCCCCTGGGCCATGATCCTGACTTTGGGTTCGGTCCCCGAGGGACGGACCAGGACCTTCCCCCACTCCCCCAACCGTTTCTCGACCTCGGCTATCACCTCCTTAACGTGATGATTCTCGAGCACACCTTCTTTGTCCTTCAGCTCGACGTTAACCAATATCTGAGGAAACCTATCCATCTCTAAGGCCAGCTCCGACAGCGGAAGCCCTGTTTCTACCATGACCTCAGCCAGTTTCAAGCTGGAAAGCAGGCCGTCTCCAGTTGTAGAGTAGTCCAGAAAAATGATGTGCCCCGACTGTTCTCCTCCTACACGGGCCCCGGTTTCCATCATCTTTTCAAGGACGTATCTGTCCCCGACCTGGCAGTACTCGACCTCTATACCTTCCCGCCGGAAAGCAATCTCCAGCCCCAGGTTGCTCATGACCGTTGCTACCACTTTACTGGGGTCCAGCCGCCTGGTCCTTTGCCAGTGCAGACCGCAGATCACCATCATGATGTCGCCGTCCAAAATATTGCCCCGTTCATCCACGGCTATGACCCGATCGGCGTCCCCATCATAAGCAAGGCCGAAATCAGCCTTGTTTTCGAGAACCGCGCGGCGCAGGTTCTCCGGGTAAGTGGAACCGCAACGCTCGTTTATGTTGATGCCGTTAGGGTGATTGTTAATAGCAGTGACCTTAGCCCCTAATTCCGCCCAGAGCCGAGGAGCGATGTTATAAGCGGCACCGTTAGCGCAGTCTACCACTACCGAAAGACCGCTCAAATCGCGACAAGCCCGGTAGCAGCCCTTCAAAAACTCAATATAGTTCGTCTCCGCTTCCGGTATCTCGTAGACCCTCCCGATGTTTTCGCCCACCGGGCGGGGCAGGTCATCCACCCCGTCGACAACCAATTGTTCAATCTTCTCTTCGGTTTCGTCAGGCAGCTTATAACCGCTCGCACTGAAAAACTTGATGCCGTTGTCCGCCATGGGGTTGTGCGAAGCGGAAATAACCACCCCGCTCGAGGCCTCGTATTTTCGTGTCAGGTAGGCAACTGCCGGCGTCGGCACGATGCCGGCTTTCAGCACGCTGGCACCCGTCGACAGGATGCCGGCGATCAAAGCCGCTTCCAGCATGTCCCCCGACAATCTCGTATCTTTTCCCACCAGTATACGCGGGTGTTCAAACTCCTGAGCCAGTACGTAACTGCCGGCCCGGCCCAGCTTGTATGCCAATTCTGGGGTAAGCTCTCGGTTGGCCACGCCCCGAACTCCGTCAGTTCCAAACAACTTCCCCAAAATTCGCCTCTCCTTTCGCCTCGCTCTTTATTTCGCTCCTATAAGTTCCGCGCATCAATAATACCATAATTGTTTTCCAAGGTTATCTTGTCAAGCGGTTTTTTATAGGTAGCAATGATAGTTTCTGCTATCTTGATCCCATCAACGGCAGAGCTCACAATGCCCCCGGCATAACCAGCTCCTTCTCCGCACGGGTAAAGTCCTCGGACACTGACCGAGCTGTAATCTCTGCCCCTCTCGATGCGTACCGGGGCCGACGTCCTGGTTTCGACCCCTGTAAGCACTGCTGCCGGATGGATGAATCCTTTCACCTTCCGTTCGAATGCTTCTATGCCCCGTTTCAGCACTCCAGCGATCTCAGTCGGCAGCACCTCCCACAGGTTAACGGGGGTAACCCCAGGCCTATAGGTAGCGAGGCCTTCCGGCAGTTGGGTACTGGAGCGCCCGGCAACGAAATCCACCAACAACTGGGCCGGAGCCCGATAATTCTTCCCTCCCAAGACGAATGCCCATTTCTCCAGTTTCTGCTGAAATTCCATCCCCCCCAGCGCCCGGTTTTCCCAGTCACCTGGGGCCACGGTCACCACCAGGGCACTGTTGGCGATTCCGGATCCCCGCGCGTAATAACTCATCCCGTTGGTAACTACGGTCTCGGGTTCGGAGGCGGCAGCTATCACGTACCCGCCCGGACACATGCAGAATGTGTAACAGGACCGGCCGGTTCCCCTGTCCTGGTACGTCAGGTGGTAATCCGCAGGTCCCAATCGAGGATGACCCGCCCATTTCCCGTACTGTATGGTGTCAATGAAGTCCTGGGGGTGTTCGACCCTCACTCCGACGGCAAACGATTTGGGGACCAGGCTGATGCCGCAGGCAGCTAAGAGCCGGTAGATATCGCGAGCCCCATTTCCCGTAGCCAGGACCAACACCGAGCAGGGAAGTGCAACCCGATGGTTGACCGTTATCGCTTTTACCCCTTCGGAACACCAATCGATGTCGGTGAGGCAGGCATTGAAATAGACTTCTCCGCCCCATTTCAGGATTTGACGGCGCATCCCTTCTACCACCCGGCGCAAGCGGTCGGTCCCAATATGAGGTTTTTTCAAGTAGAGGATCTCCTCTGGAGCGCCGAACTCTACAAAAGTTGCCAGAACCCTGTGAACCCGCTCGTCGCCAATACGGGTGGTGAGCTTGCCGTCAGAAAAGGTACCGGCCCCGCCTTCTCCGAACTGCACGTTTGATTCCGGGTTAATAACCCCTCCGTTCCAGAATTCTTCTACGTCTTTAACCCGTCTTGCCACCTCCCGCCCGCGTTCTATGATTACCGGGCGGTAACCGTGCCGGGCCAATTCCAAACCACAAAAAAGCCCGGCAGGCCCCAAACCGACTATCACCGGGGAATAACGCAGCTTTTCTTCTCCTTCTTTTAGGTAGCCCTGGGCTTTTTCTTGAATTACCGCCACATCCGGCGATGCCAAGACCTCCGGAGCTAACTCGACTCCCCCAGACAATTCCAAGTCAACCGTGTAAACTAACACTACCCTCTCGCGTCTGGCATCCACCGACTTCCTGGCAATGCCCCAGGTCCTGATCAAACCTTCCCTTATTCCCAACCTGGCTGCTGCCAAACGCTTGAGCCGGCTCTCGCTTTCCTCCAAGCCCAGTCTCAGATTACGAACTCGGACCTTCACTGCGCCTCACCGCCCGCAGCCGGCCTGACCTCGACCATCACCCAAACCCGTTGGGGGAATACGGAAAACCCGTCCGGTACACTCACGGCAACCTCTTGGGTGAATGAAGAAACTTGGCCGTCCAGACTAACCGGAGAAGTTGCAGCCTGGGAAAAGGGAACCGGCGCCAGCGCAGGCCCTACCACAGTGACCTTTCCCGGCTCTGCTCGTACTTCCCCCAGCACATAGCCGTCCGGCAGTTTACCGCTTAGGGTCGGGCTTACAGGGACTTCGGTAATCTTGCGATCCTGCCCCACCACCACGTAAACCTTGATCTTTTCCGGAATCACAGCGATCCCTTCGCTTACGATTTTGCCTGCGGCGTCAACCGCACGGGCAACTGTATAAAACGACCCAGTCTCCGTTCGGGTGCTGAGATCCAAAAATGCAGCCACGCCTGCCACCTTATCGACCGCGTGTTGAGTCCCCTTCACCACGCACTCTCCGGGAACCGCAACTACCCCCTCGAGCGTGTAACCGGAAGGCAACGGCTTCGTCACCCGGCAGGTAACCGAGAAAACGTTTTCATCGGTCTTGAAAACCTGGACTCTAACCTGGTCTGGATTGATTCGGGTGACGCGGGCCCCGGCTAAAGGAGCAACCTTTACCGGCAGAACGTAAGTACCGGGATCGAGCCCTTTTAGATCGATATACGCGTTTATGTCCGAAGCCTTCTTTGGAGTTCCTATTATTTCCACAGAGACTTTATCCACATAAGAGGCTTTGAGCCCTTCTCTGAGATTGATGTGGTTGAGCTTCACCCCTGGGATTTCCTTGCGCGTGATCACCACATTCTCATTAGTAACGAACAGCCACAACATCAAGGCCAGCACCAGAGAAATAACTTTCAATCCCGTTGTGTTCTTTTTATTCCCGTTCATTAGGCCACCTCAAAACCTTGAAAACCTCGCTCCTGCGGTCTTTGCCCCCCAGTTCCTCATCCAGCTTTTCCCTTAAACCGGGAATGTCCAAATCCCGAATCAGCCTACCCTCGACCGCCAGGGAAATGGTGCCGGTCTCTTCTGACACTATAACAGCCAGGGCGTCGGAAACCTCAGTAATTCCGATTCCCGCGCGATGTCTGGTTCCCAAATCGGCCTCAAGGTTAGGATTGTCGCTCAGGGGCAAAAAACATGCGGCTCCCGTTATCCTTCCTTCACTGATGACGACTGCCCCATCGTGAAGAGGAGTGTTCGGAGTAAATATGTTTATGAGCAAAGAGGAACTAACCAGGGCGTCCAGGGAGACTCCGCTTTCGATGTGGTCTTTTATCCCGGTCTGCCTTTCGATAACTATCAAGGCTCCGACACGGTCCCGGGACAGAGCCTCGACCGCCCTCAATATCTCCTCTATCACCGTATCTTTATCTGTCCAGCGCGCGGTGGCAAAAAAATGACCCCGGCCCAGCTGCTCCAGGGCCCGCCGCAGCTCAGGCTGGAAGACAACGGGCAGGGCAACAAACAGCATGGTCCACATCTTCTCCATGAGCCACCCTACTACTTCCAGGTGGAGGTAGCGTGACCCTATGGAAAAAACAAGCAACAGCAACAGGCCTTTTAGCAGCTGTTCCGCCCTCGTGCCCCTGATAAGGAGAAGCAGCCGGTAAAAGAGGTAAGCCACTATGAGTATGTCAAGCAAAGACAACACGAACTTTACCGGGTCCGTAATGAATTCTGCGAGAACGGCGATGTTCAGGAACGTCCCCCCTGTCAGCTTCTTCGGCGCCTTAACTGTCGGGGCCACATATAAAAACCATCATTGACACCAGCCCGTAAGGCCTCTAGGATATATTTTAAGTATTCACCTGCTGTTTTGCAAAATAAGGAATTGCTTTCAAGCTTGCGAAACATGGAGGCTTACTGATGGGAATAGTTCTTGTGGGGACCTGCGCCTGGAGCGATCATACGAATTTTTACCCGTCCGGGTTAAAACCAAATCAGCGGCTTGAATATTACGCCCGCTTTTTCCCGGTGGTAGAGATCGACAGCACCTTCTACGCTCTGCAACCGGCCCGTAACTTTGCGCTCTGGGCCCAAAAGACCCCTGACGGCTTTGTCTTTGACGTCAAGGCTTACCGCGTCATCACTGGACACGACCGTTCTCCCATTGACAAGGAAGAATTGGCCTACATCGTCAATCGTTTTGCCTCGTCGGTTCATCCCCTTAAGGACGCGGGAAAATTGAAAGCGGTTTTACTCCAGTTCCCCCCTTTCTTCGTGCGTAATCCCCGAAATATTTCTTACCTCCTGTGGTGCCGGGAAAAGCTGGCTTCTTTTACGGTGGCAGTGGAGTTCAGACACCGTTCCTGGTTTGACAAAGAGGCAGGCCTTCTTACCCTTCAGTTGCTTGCCGAAAACCGCCTGGTCAACGTGGTCTGCGACGAACCCCAGATAGGGCAGGGGTGCGTACCTATGGTAGCCGAGATAACTAATCCCGATCTCGTTATCTGCCGTTTTCACGGCCGCAATGCCGAGATGTGGTACAAGAAAGGCCTGAAAACCAGCGGCGAGAGGTTCAATTATCTGTATTCTGACGAAGAGCTCGAAGAGCTTCTCAGACAGGTCCTGCCCCTATCCGAGAAAGCTAAAGAAATACACATACTGATGAACAACAACTTCGGCGATTACGCGGTGAGAAACGCCCTGCGCATCCGGGCGATGCTGGCACAGACTGCTATCAATGGTTGTCAGGATGAGACGCAAACGCATCGCAGCCCCTCGTGACTTCTAACTGTGCCGCCACAAGGGGATGAGGATAGTAATGCTGTCACAGAGCATTGTCATTGACTGGCACTGATTCGCTGCTAGAATGATATTAAGAAAAATGGGCAGGAGATGTGGACTGAGCGGGTTTTGGAAATAACGCAGCGGCCATAATTTTATGATTTTATGTTAATAGAGGAAAACCTGCACAAACCCAGATGAGACTTGAATTGAAAACAAGGGGGGAAAGACAGTGAACAATAGAAATTTGATCGAGAGAATAACGATAGACAAGAATATTCTGTGTGGTAAGCCTGTTATTAGTGGAACGCGCATTTCTGTTGAATTGATATTGGAAAAAATGGCTAATGGTTGGAGCATACAACAAATTATGGAAGAATATGACATTGAAGAACAAGATGTAAGAGCGGCGTTGCTTTATGCCCAGAAAACCTTAGCGAATGAAGAAGTGTTTGAAGTTATATGAGCGTGAAACTACTTGCCGATGAGAACATTAGCAGACATCTGGTAGATTTGTTTCGATCCAACGGTTACGATGTCTTCTGGGTTCGCGAATTTAAAAGAGGCATTAGTGATCTGGAAGTTATTGATTTGGCACGAGAAACGGAACGCCTTATTCT
Organism: uncultured Syntrophothermus sp.; assembly: GCA_964405385.1. GTDB lineage: Bacteria > Bacillota > Syntrophomonadia > Syntrophomonadales > Syntrophothermaceae > Syntrophothermus. The sequence continues at coordinate 16,886 of CAYONS010000025.1, read as the reverse complement.
TACAAGTGATAAAGACTTTGGGTACCTCGTTTTGAAGGAACACTGTTATTGTCGGGGCGTGGTATTGTTAAGATTAAAAGACGAAAAGAGCAGCGGTAACTCAGTTATTAAGTGCTTTAAGAAACATCAAGATAAACTAGACGGAAGCTTCACCATAATAACAGATAGGAAAATCCGTTTCCGGGTTATAAAAAAGATATGGTTTGAATAAGTATGCTGTTAAATTATATATCAGTCACCGATTCTGGGCTGTCAATCTATTTCTATCATTCTTTTTAGCCTCTTGGCCACTACGCTGGTAGCGTTGCCTCTTTTTTGCAAAATCCCTTCCACTACCAGCGGCGCTGTTTGGGGAGAGAATATAAGCCCCCCGTAGCGCTGATACACATCTTCGAAAACCGTCACATCGGTGAGACCGAACTCGTCTTCCAGAGACATAAAAACGGTAATTCTGCCGCTTCGGGTGGGAGGCCGGTGCGGGCAGAGCAATATTCCCGCCACCTTCACCCAACTTCCGCCCCGCAGGGCCGTCAGGTCCCGGCTGCTTTTAAACCCGTTCTTCTTTAAATAACCTCGGTACCTCGCCATAAGATGTTCGCGAAAGCTCAAACCCAGTATCTCAAACTCCATAGCATACTTTTCGTCCTCGGTAAAATCGGGAATATCGGTTCTAGCACCGACCGGTTCACCCTCGGCAAAGGGCAACACCTCCTCCTTCAACACACCTGCCGCTTTGGAATGTAGGTACAGCCGCCGGGCGGCGAGTAAAAGCCGGCGGCGGTTGGTATCGAGCGAATCTAGCGCTCCGCATCTTATCAGGTTTTCCATCTCATTCCAGGAAAGGCCAGTTTTTTGCCATACTTCGGCCAGCGAGACAAACGGCCGATTGTCCAAAATGTTTCTTATACTTGTCTTACTCAGTCCCTTTACCCGGGAAAGTGACACCCGGATGCCGTCCTTTTCTACTAGGAAAGCTTCTCCGCTCCTGTTGATGCAGGGCGGCAGTATCTTTATCCCCCTGCGCCTGGCTTCGTCGGCGATTACGTGAGGGGGGTAATATCCCATGGGCTGGTTGCTGAGAACAGCCGCGTAGAACTGGGCCGGGTAGTGACGTACGAGGTACGCGGTCTTGTAACTGGTCGTAGCAAAAGCGGCGGCATGGGCTTCGCAGAAGCCGTAGCTGGCATAGCCGGCCATAGCCTCGAACACCTTTTCCGCCACTTCTCGAGACACCCCGTTTTCCACAGCCCTTTTGATAAACTCCCGGCCTATTTCATCCATCACCTTCTGGGAACGGGCATGGGTCATTACCTTTCGCAGGCGGTCAGCTTCCCCAGGAGTAAATTTGGCGACAGCGGTAGCGATCTCGATCACCTGTTCCTGAAAGAGAATCACCCCGTAGGTCTTGGCCAGTATAGGCTCGAGAGCGGGATGCAGGAAAGTCACGGGTTCCTGCCCCTGGCGGCGGGAAATATAGGGTTCTACCATGTTGCCTTTTATCGGTCCCGGACGGATGAGAGCTACGCTGGCGACGATATCTTCAATGCCAGAAGCCCCTAACCGAGCCTGCAGAGCCCTCTGGGCCGGGCTTTCCAGCTGGAAAACACCGATGGTCTCGCCTTTATTGATCATGCGGTAGGTAGCGGCATCGTCGAGCGGTATCTTCTCGTAGCTGAAATCTTTCTTCTTTTGTTTGACCGCCTTTACCGTATCTTCGATTGCAGACATCGCCCGTAACGATAAAAGGTCGAGCTTGAGGAGTCCCAGCTCTTCTATGTCATCCTTGTCAAACTGGGTAACGATTTCTCCTTTAGCCGAGCGCTGGAGGGGGGTAATACCGCAGAGGGGTTCCCGGCTCACAACCACCCCTCCTAAATGAGTACCTAAAAAACGGGGAAAACCGGCCACTTTCTCGCATAAGTCCAGGAGCAGCGAAAACTTTCCCTTGTCCAGATCGCTATCCCGCAGTTCCGGCAACAAAGGCAGCATATCCCTGATCCGGTCGGCGTAGGCGCCGTAAGGCAGTTTCTTGGCTGCCTGATCCAGTTCGGTTTCGGGCAGCCCTAGAGCCTTGCCCAATTCCCTTACTGCCGATCTCGCCTTGAAGGTGCTGTAGGTACATACCTTTGCTGTTTTGTCTTCCCCGTATTTCGCGGAAACATACTGAAAAATGCGGTCGCGCCAGCGGGCGTCAAAGTCGATGTCGATATCCGGCTTTTGAGCCCGCTCCGAGCTCATAAACCGCTCGAAAAGAAGCCCCCGGGCCAGGGAATCTACTTCGGTTATCCCCAGACAGTAAGCTACAAAAGAATCGGCTACCGAGCCTCGTCCTGCGTGACGTATCCCCTGGCTGCGGGCATACTCTACTATATCCCAGACCACTAAGAAATAGTCGGCGTACCCCAAAGCATTTATTACGCGGAGCTCGTGTTCCAGCCTGTCTTCAACTTTTTTTGTTATCCGCCCGTATCTCTTCCTGGCCCCGCGGTAAGCCAGCTCCCGGAGAAGCGATTCAGCTGTTTGTCTTAAAGGCGGATTGAATCGGGGAAAAAGATGAGTGTCCGATACCAGAGAAGCCCCGCACCTCTGCGCAATTTCCCAGGTATTGGCCGCTGCCCCCGGATATTCCTGGAATATTTTCTCCATATCTCGCCCCGCTTTGAGATAATTTTCGGCGTTAAGCGGGCGTTCCGGGTGTACGTCGTACACCCGGGTCAGGGTCCGCACGCAGGTCAAAACGTCGTGAACCTTAAAATCTTCCGGGCAGGCATAGTGAACGTTGTTAGTAGCTGCCAGGCCTATCTCCAGCTTTTCTGCCAGTTCGGCTAGGGCCCGGTTCAAGCTCCTGGTACCGGGGAGGTATGAATCCTCTAGTTCTAAGAAAAAATTGTCTTTACCCCATATCTCCGAGTAAATGAGGGCTGTCCGGTAAGCCTCATCGTAACGGCGGCAAAGTATTGCAGCCGGTATTTTCCCCTTCCGGCACCCCGATAAGGCTATAATGCCTTCACTATGCTCCTTTAAAATACTCATTCCCGCCTGAGGTCGGCCCCGGGGATTTCTCAGGTGGGCTTTGGTTAAAATGCGGCAGAGGTTACGATAGCCTTCTTGGTTCTCAGCCAAAAGAACAAGGTGGTGTCCACCGTCAATCGTTATCTCTGCTCCGTGAACCGGCTTTATCCCTGCTCTCTCCGCTTCCAGCTTGAACTGAACCGCCCCGCAGAGGTTGTCGTGATCGGTAAGAGCCATAGCCGGCATACCAAGTGCAGCCGCTTTCTCTACCAGGCTCTTTATCGAGCTGCCCCCGTCCAGAAACGAAAAGCAGCTGTGCACGTGAAGATGAACAAACACCCGACCACCTTCTTCGACCTATGACCCTACGATGGGACTAATCGTATATCTTATACAGGCTCCAGTCCCGGTTAGGCTCTTGGGAAAACAACTCCAAAACCGTCCCGTCCTCAAGCTCAACCCGGTAAAAAAGCTTTGACGGCTCATTCTCCCACCAGCAGCCGGCATCGTACCACCGGTCCAGAACAGTGACCACTTTTACCCATCGGCCCTTCCATCTCACCTTCCGGGGTTCCCCTTCCTCACCTGTAACCACTTCCAAACCTCGGAAAAACAGCTTGCTCACCTGCTCTCACCCGAAAAACGCCACGGATCCCAGAAAGACAGAACCTCTTCTCTGCGCCCGACTTTTGCTCCCTGGTAAACCATCCCAGGATATTTTTCATTAAGAGCTATGGTAATTTCAGTTAGATCATGCCTGGGTCTGGGCTTCAGTTCAAAAAGATCCTGCTCGAAAATCTGCCAATCATAAAGTGAACCAGCCTCCACCCTCACCCCGGCAACCGGCCCTGAAGGGGTCATTTTGTCTAACATCACGATCAGCACCTCATATAATCTCCCCTCCTCCCGGCAACCCCATGGCACTAACCGGCCTGTTTCACAGTTGTCCTCCTCGGACACCAATGCCAGCTTGAGAAAACGGCACCCCTTTCTCCGGGTACAGAGAAAAGAAGCCATTATCCGGGCGGACTCCCGTAAAACCCGGGCTATTGCCTCCCTGCTCCCGGTCCCTCCTTCCAGGCTGAAGGCCAGCGCCAGCTTACCCGGAGGGTAGAGGTTAACCAGAGGAGTGTCGTCAATGCCGCGACTGTGCCGGTAAACTGTATAACCGTGCTGTCCCAGCATATTCACCAGTTCATCCGCTCCTAACCCCTGCAGTTCCCCGTAAGTTCTAAACCCCAACCGGATCAAAGTATCAACAACCATAGGAGGCAAAAGCCAGTCTGCAGTTACAGGGACAGTTTTCATAAACTCTTCTTCTTCGCCCTGAGCTATCTCCCGGCAGTAAAAACCGAAAGCGCCTCCGGGCAAAGACCTCCCGAGAAAAAGAGCCGAAAGCCTGGCCAGGAACTTATTCCTGCCTATCCCTATCAGCACCGTTCCCCAACCCATACCCGGTTGTAAACCTTTTTTAAGTTTTGCCACTTCCTTTTTGACATCGCCGCCCGTAAAGTCAAAAAAGCATTCTCCGTCCGAGACCGGTTCGATTACAGGGGAGACTGTGGTCAGGACTTCCAGGTAACGGTTACAAGCTTTTTCGTATAGAGATTCATCATAAGCCAGGAAAAAAGCATCCGGGCATTTACCTTTTGCTTCAGCTACAGGTAACCCTTCCAGATCATACCCCTTCAACTCAGGCGAAACCCCTACCACCTGTCCTTCCCGGTACACCGCCAGGGGATGCCGGGACAGCCGGGGGTATCTATGCCGGACTACTTGGGTATGAAAATAGGGGAACATTATGCAGGCTACCTTGTTCATGGCTGCACCACCCAAACATATGTTCGTATAAGTATTTTATACCCGCCTACCGCCGGTGTCAACTTTTGCTCCCTCCAAAGTTTCGCGGTATTAGCTGCTTTCAAAGGCAGATATATTTTTTATAGTTCCTGTTGGCAAGAAGGATTAACTTCTTCCTTGTCGAATTATTCCATTGCCAACAGTTTGCCGTTTTATCTGGAATCTCTACCCCGCTCAAATCTTCCCGTTGGCTTCAAAAAATACATCCACAGCATATTTTTATTTAATAGAGAAAAAGAAAGGAGGGATTAATAAATAACCATTAAGCGGTGCGTTTAAGCACCTATTACTGTCGTTCGCCACGCGAAAGGAGGCCAGTTTAATTTATGAGGAAAAACCAACCGATCTGGGCATGGACGGTTTTATGCGTGCTCCTAGTATTCTTTATCGCAGGATGCGGTTCCAAGCCGGCCTCAGAAAGCACTTCAGGCCAATCTCAATCCCCGACCCAAACCTCTCAAGAAGCAAAAGAGCCTTCGCTTTCTGAAGTCCTGGCCAAAGGGCAAGGGGTAAAAAGCATGTCATATGATTTCGTCATGACGGGCCCGCAGTTTACTCAGACCGGGAAAGTATGGCTTGACGGAGACCACGTTAAAACCGACTCCACTGTTAACGGTGAAAGGATGGTTACTTTCTTCGACCGTGCCACCAACACCATCATCACCTACTACCCTGAGCAAAACCAGGCCGTCAAACTGTCGGCAGGTGCAGACACGAACGAAGCTCCCTCTCCCAGCGACTACACCGGAAACCTTGACCCCGCCAAAGTCAAACTCCTCCGCACTGAAACTTACGATGGCGTAACCTGCAAGGTAGTAGAAGTCATATCTCCCAGCGGTCAAGAGGAAAAAGTGCTGCTGTGGCTGCGTGAAGACCTCGGTCTGCCGGTAAAGGTCGAAGTAACCGCTCCTTCCGGCGAAAAAACAACAATGGAGTACAAGAACCTCAAGGTAGGACCTATTCCCGCCGAGACCTTTGAACTGCCTCCCGGAGTTCAAGTCATGGATCTGGGACAAATGAGAGGTGTCAGCGGGAACGCACAGGCTTATGACTAGTTTCTGCCCCAAAATCTAGCCGCGCCCTCATGGCAATAACGAACCGGTTTTGCGTCGAACCGGACATACGGCAACAAAGTGAGAAAAATGGTATCTAAAGGAGCTTTTCGCATAATGGGGAGTGCTCAGCGAGGAAAAGAATTATTCTGGTATGCCATTATCCTGCTGGCAGGCCTGTTGGTATTCGGCCTGGGCCTGCGGGAGATGTACTTGGCCTCTGCCAGCGCATCATGGCCGACATGCCCCGGATACGTCGTATATTCTGAAGTGAAAGAGTCTGTAAGAAGAGACATCGGAGATGCGCCTTCTTACTCGGCAAACGTCACATACAAGTACGAAGTCGATGGTAAAGAATACACTTCAGACACCGTGTTTTTCGGGCAATACAACTCAGGCTTCACTGGGATTGTAAAAAAGATAGTAGAAAGATACCCGGTACGGAAAAGAGTTACCGTACATTATGATCCCCGCAACCCACAGACAGCGGTCTTGGAAACAGGCTGGTCATGGGGAGCTTTCTTGCTGGCAACAGTGGGCCTTATCTTCGCAGGTGCAGGTGCGCTGGGAATCTGGTATGCAACCAGGAAAGACCCTGGACCCATACGTCTGGGCACAATGTACATTGAAGAAAGAAACGATTAATATCGACGTATTCTGGCGATAAGTCTCGCATACTGAAAGGAGGGATTTTATATATGATTGTCACCGTTTGGAATAAGCGCCTATTGGCGGCAATCCTTTCATTTTCCCTGATATTCTCTTTAGTCGTGGTCCCCTCGGGAACCCTCGCTTCAACAGACGTTTCGGTAACAGTCACTTCGCCCCGCGAAAGCGAGACCGTCCTAATAGGAAAAACATATACCATTTCCTGGACCTGTTCCGGCGACATAGGAAGGTACGTGATAATCCACCTTTATCAAGGGGGACGGTATAAGACAACGATTTCCTCTTACGCCCCGGCCGGCAGCGGTTCCGGAAGCTACAGCTGGAAGCCGTCCTCAAGCCTGGCCGAAGGAGACAATTACCAGATTAAAATAGCGAGCAGAACAGCAAGCTCTGTCTTCGCCTTCTCCGGCAATTTCACCATTAAGAAATCGGTTGCCGAGGCAAATTCTGTTCCCACGCCTGTCTCTATCGCTGACCGAGATGCATCAGGGTCTCAATCACCGGAGAACGAAGAACCGGCATGGCAGCGCTCTTCCAGCCAAGAACCGCCTCCAGCTGCTCCCGCTACCAGCCAAAACGGCCCCGACCTAACCATCACCGGGATCAAGATGCAACCTGATCCTGCCAACCTAGGAGCATCTGTTGCCTTCACTGTTACCGTAACCAATGCGGGCAGCGCGACTTGCCCCGCAGGCGGAGCAGTGAAAATAGCCTCGGGAAGTATGACCAAGGCCAAGACTTTCTCTTCGTTAAACGCCCAAGCGAGCGTTAATGTCGTCGTATCAGGGGTCACCCTGCCTCAGACCAGCAAGGCAGGAATAACCGTTCAGGTCGAGCCGCCGACGGGAACGGCGGATATCAACCCAAACAATAATCTCACGTATTATAACCCTAGTACCTTGAAGCCGGATCTTACGGTCACGAAGATTACCACTGTTCCTTCAGTCGCCGCTCCCGGAACACCGCTTAAGGTAACGGTGACCATTAAGAACCTGGGGCCCGGAAACTGCCCGGCCGGCGCCACGGTTAAGCTAACCGGAAGCCCTGGGGCATCGGCCTTTCAAACCGTAGCCGCTGTCATGGCAGCCGGTGCAGAACGGCAGCTCACTTTCAACAGTTTCCCAATGCCTTTGAATTCCTCCGACAAGCTTACCGCCGAGGTTTCCGCTCCTGGTGATGTCATAGAAGTCTCCTCCGACAACAACACTCTGAGTCTTAAGCCGGCACATCCATCGGTGGATCTCTCCATTGCCGGGGTCACGATGCAGCCGGATCCGGCAAGTGCAGGAGCCAATGTTACCTTCCGCGTAATCGTTAAGAATGCAGGCAGCGCCCCTTGCCCTTCTGGCGGTACAGTTAGGATTACGGCGGGTAATCTCGTCAAAACCAAGAGTATGCCTTCCCTTAATGCCCTGGCCACTTCCACCGTCACCGTGGGCGGGGTCACCCTACCGTCGACCGGCAGTCCACAATTGACCATCCAGGTGGATCCGCCATCGGGTACCGTCGACGTCAATCCAAACGACAACAGTCAGCAGTACACACCCAACATCATTAAGCCGGATCTGACGGTAACCAAGATCTCCACCTCGCCTGTGAAGGCTGCTCCCGGAACACCGGTTAAGGTAACGGTAACCGTTAAGAACCTGGGTCCCGGGACCTGTCCCGCCGGCGCCACGGTTAAGCTGACAGGCAGTCCGGGAACATTGTCTTTACAGACCCTGTCCGCGGCCATCCCCAAGAACGCCCAGCGGCAGGTGATTTTCAACAGTTTCCCCATGCCATCCAACACCACGGACAAATTGCTGGCTGAGGCATCGGCACCTTCAGGGGTAACTGAGGTCTCGACAGCCAACAACCAAGCAAGCCTGCAGCCCAGTCTCCTCGTGCCGACCGTAGAGTTCGTTTCCCTGACCTCAAGCGGGTACTGGTCAGATGGCGGCGGCAAACCGGCCCTCGGGGACCCCATATTCTTTAAGGCCGTCCTGAAAAACACCTCTACCTATAAGATAACCAATCTCCCGGTGCAGCTCAGCTATCAAGGGCAGGTGATCAAAACCAACTATATCAATATCAATCCCAAGAGTTCAGCCAGCACCGAGTTCGATGTGGTTGTTCGCCCGGGGGCTCTGCCCAGCGGCCAGAACACGGTCACCTACACGGTCACCGTTAATCCCCCGGGACCGGGAAGCCTCTTGATCTCTCCGGCAAGCCTTACCAAAACCGTGACCCTAGAGGTACTCAAGACCGGTACCGTGTACGTCTTGATTCGTCAACCCGATGACAGCACTTTTGACGAAGGCAACTTCACCGTTACCTGCCAGGCAGGATCCTATTACCAAGAAGTGAATACGGGAGAGTCATCCATGGCCGTCTTGCGCGATGTTCCCATCGGAGTCAACCTGCAGGTCAGGGCCGCTAAACCTGGCTATATAGGCTACAACGGGCAGGACGTCTTTAGCGGCATGCTGACCCGCAGCAGCATGAACGTCAATCTCTACCTAACAAACATGGGAAGTGCTGCGGTCAGAGCCAAGAGCCAGGCTACGGGCAATTTCCTTTCCGGGGTAACGGTGGAGGTTGTGGGAACCGGGAGCCAGAACATGACTACTCAAGTGGGGCCGGCCAGCTTCAGCCTACCCGCCGGAACCTACACCTTCCGGCTTTCCAAGCGAGGGTTCGCCCCTACTACTGTGACCGGCACCGTAAGGGCAGGACAGGTAACCGAGGTCACCGGCACCATGAGTTACACTTCTACTTTGACCATCACCGGCCGCATCGTTGACCAAAACGGGGTTCCCTTAGCCGGCCAAAAGGTCGAACTGCTCAAGTGGATCAATAACAGTGTTGCGGCTTCTGCCGTGACCGATGCCGACGGCTATTACGAACTGACCTTTGATAACCCCAATATCGACGCTTTTTACCTGAAAGCGGTCAAGGGCAATGCCAGCGGCCGTTCGGAAGTGGAGTGCTTTTATCCGGGCTTGAGGTACCGGGTAGATCTGGTCGTATCCCCGCCCCCGCCGCCGCCTCCGGCTTCGGGCTGGCATGAAATCAAGAAAAAGGGTTGCTCCCGGGCCATCGCCGCCAGCGTTCCCGACACCTTCTTCACCCAGGGATGGGATGTCAGCGCCACCCTAGGCCTGTTCGGCATCCGCCTGAAGTACCGCAACGAGCAGTCGGAAATAGCCGAAGTCAAGGTTGAGCTTTGCAGCGGGCCGGCTGCCGTTTACAACGTCAGCACCGAATACAACCCGGGGACGGTGCTGGGAGAAACGACCTCGGCTGCCGCCCAGTCGCTCATCCCGACCATGTCCGATACCTCGGCGGACCTCCTCTCGTTCCTGATCGAGGAAACTTCGCCGGGCATCACGCTTTCCGCCGAAGGAGGGGTGGGCCGGACCATCGTTTCCCTGGAGCGGCTTGAGATAGTAAACCGCGACAGCGGCCAGGTCATCTGGAGTAGCAATTCTGTGTTCAGCACCTTGGATACCGGCTACTCCTGGACCGGTCGCTCTTACGCCACCGGCGGTGTCGAATGGTCCAAAGCCGTCATCCGCGCCTACATCTACCTGGACGGCACCGATATGCTGGGCCCGCAGAACGACCGCTGCAAGATGATAAGTTGGGACCCGGCCAAGAAAATCGTGCGCTATTTCAACGCCCCGAGAAACCACCCGCGGTTCAGTATCGGGGACTGAGGCCTTGGAGTCCGGTCCGGCACCCCACGGACTGCCCATTTTTCGGGGCAGAAGAAGGGGAGCCGGACCCTGGGCCATCGTGCGATAAGCGTTCGCCTTGCGAAGCTGGGAATCCAACAGTTTACCCGGCCGCGCTCAAGGGGCTTGAGGGTTGGTATTTTCTGATAATACTTAATTGAAGGGGGTTTTTCTCTATGAAACAGGTCAAAATCTTTTCCTTGCTGCTTATGATGCTCATCATGGTGCTAACGGCCGCCGCCTGCGTGAAAAGCGGATCAACCGTCGTGGAGAAGGGAGTAACCCGCGAGGCTACCAAAGAAGCAGCCAAAGTCGTAGGCGATGATACGCGTGATGCCAGGGTATCGGCGAAAGAAGCGGTAGATCTGGTTTTGGCTGAAGCCAAAAAGTGGCAGGCAGACGCAGAGGTTATTGAAATCAGAAACGAATTTGACGTCTTCGGAGACGGCAAAGGCAATAACTGGCTGATATCCGTAATCTCCCGCAGTGCCCCTCCCGTATCCGAGGGCTACGGAGAGAATTATTGCGTCGGGCGAAGATACGTGGTGAAGGACGGGAAAGCCATATTGAATTTCAGCGACACCATGTACAAGGTCCCGTCCCAGCCTTTCCCCAAGGACTTTATCGATTCAACCGAAGCGATTAAAATCGCCCAGGCCAACGGCGCACCGAAAGATGATAAATACAACCTGTATTTAGGGAGAGAAGACGACACGGTAACATACGGCAAAGTAGTGATGAACCTTCATACGCTCGTGAGTGAAAACAGCAAGCTCGTGAAAAAAGGAGTGATCCTGGACCCGGTAAGCAAGGAGGTTTTAGAGGTTTATAAGTAAGAGACACATGGGGAC
>CAYONS010000025.1:2146-5623 GCA_964405385.1 uncultured Syntrophothermus sp. | reverse complement strand
GACACATGGGGACGGTTCTTCTGTGTCAGTGCCTAGGCCTTACGGACAATGTGGAACGGCAACCCGGTTATCCGGCTCACTTGCCGAAGGCTTAATCCTTCTTTCCGTAAGCGGCGCAATATCTTGTTTCGCGCATCCTGATCCATGGCTTGTAAGGCCGTTGCCGGCTTGCCTTTCATTACTTTCCTTGCGATTTCATGGGCTTGGCTTTCGCTAATCCGTCGGGCTTCATCGCAATCTAGGCAACGGTCCTCGTTATCCTCTTCCGTGAATTTTCGAAGCGCCTCAATCGCTCTTTCTTTATCCCTGTGTATAATGCCCAGGATTTGGTTGGTATCGGGAAATGTGGAGGTGTTATGGTCAGCTTCATAATAAGCAGCACAACTGCTCCATTCGTATTCTTCCGGTTTGGCAGTGATGAGAGCCTTGACGGGATTTCGGTGGATGTAGCGAATCACTGTGAGCAGGTAGGCATCGTCCTCCACGCATTCACTCTTAAAGCGGTCTTGAAACACGTGACCGGTTCTTTCGTACTTTCGATTATACCAGTAAGCGTAACTCACACCCAATCGTTTCATAAACACCGATACGTCGCCATCGTTTTCTCTCAATAGCAAGTGGACGTGATTGGACATCAAACAGTACCCGAGCACGCTTACCCCGCTTTCCAATGATACCTTTCTTGCAGTTTCCAAGTATCTTTCAAAATCGTCATCTTCATGAAAGATATCCTGCTGGCCAATTCCCCGTACTATGACATGGTAAATCCCTGATTCGCTTTTTTCTCTTGGCTTCCTAGGCATGCTCCACGTACCCTTCTTTCTTTTTGCATATTCTAGCATGTCTTTTTCCTTGACACAAGAGAACCGTCCCCTATTGTCTAGTCCTTCCCTTTAATAACGGCCATGGGCATCATCCGGGCAATCTTGCGCGTCAGGCCGATGTCAACCAGGGTGTCAACTACTTCTTCGATATCCTTGTAGGCCTGAGGGGCTTCGTCCACCACGTCTCGGAAATCGCGAGTGTTGTACAGTATCTCCCCCATACTAGCCTCGAATTCCTCTTTCGTGATGCTCTTTTCCGCCGCCGAGCGGGATAGAGTCCTTCCTGCCCCGTGGTTTACGGAAAAAAAGGATTCCGCTGCCAGCTCCGTCCCCACGAGGACGTAGGAGGCGGTTCCCATGCTGCCGGGCACTAGGGCTGGATGACCGGTGTGCCGGTAACAGGCGGGGTTAGCCGGATGGCCGGCCGGCAGGGCCCGGGTAGCTCCCTTGCGATGCACAAGGAGCTTTTCTCCCCGGTGTTCCTCCCACTTAGCTATATTGTGGGCCACATCGTACACCACCTCAAGCCCCATCGCTTCGATGTCAAGTTTCAGAACCGAGGCAAAGGCCCTCCGGACATCGGCGGTAATTATCTGCCTGTTGGCAAAAGCGTAATTCACGGCACAGGCCATGGCCGCGTAGTAGTCCCTGCCTTCCGCAGAGTCTATGGGAGCGCAGGCCAGCCCTTTGCTGGGAAGTTCGATTCCGTAACGGGCAGCCGCTGGAATATGACTTTTCGAATAGTCAGTGCATATCTGGTGACCGAAGCCCCGGCTCCCGGTGTGGATCATGACCGTTAATTGCCCCTCAAATAAACCGAATATCTCAGCTATCTCCTCATCGAAGACCTTGTCCACCCTCTGTAATTCGATGAAATGATTACCCCCTCCCAGAGTTCCCAGTTGTTCGGCTCCCCGGCTTACTGCCTCTTTGCTGACCGCCTTGAGGTCAGCTCCCTTCAGGCACCCGTTTTCCTCTATGCGTTCTATGTCATCCCTTGAACCAAAGCCTGCTTCCACGACGGCAGCCACCCCCCGGTACGCCACTTCCTCGAAGATGCGGGCGGTCAATCCCCGGTGGCGCCCCTTTTTACCAACTCCGGTGGGGACCAGTTCCTCTATTTCCTCCATCAACTTACGCAAAAGCGGCTTGTCGAAGCCATCCGCGGCCAGGTTTGTCCGCAGGAGGCGAACACCACAGTTAATATCCATCCCCACAGCACCTGCGGAGATAACCCCGTGCTCGCGGACCGCCATGACTCCCCCTATAGGAAGGCCGAAACCCTCGTGAATGTCGGGCATTCCCAGTACCGGATCCACCACGCCGGGGAGTTGAGCGGCGTGAGCCAGTTGCTGCAGGGAATTGTCTTTGGTAACGTGTTCCACAAGCCTGGGAGTAGCGTATATAAGCCCGCTAACCTGCATCTTTCCCTGGCGGGGCAGGCGGTAGCGGTTGGGACCTGCCGGTTCCAGCTTCATACGTGATCCCTCCTCTTCGCGCCGGCTTTGATCTAATCATAGCATTACCCGCAGCCGCTAGAAACCCGATGTTTTCGCGAACTGAACCAGAGGATTAAACCCTATTCGGCACAAGCAGGATTTTTCCTGTCTTGCGGAGAAACTATCGAAGGGGGTGGTATCAATGGGTTGGCTTGATTTTCTAGGCGGCAAGACTAAGCAGGTAGATCCCAGACCGTTTATCAAGTCCTACCTCGACGAGAACTGGGAAGACCTTGTAGCCGGCTGGGCAGAGGCTATCGAAGAGGCGGCGATGCTCGGGAGTGTTTTCAATAAGAAAGAGCTGATGCGCCGGGAAATACAGGCTATAGCCGATAAAATCTCCGCCGTACTCAAAGAAAATAAACTTCGTCCTCCTGCCAACCTGAACAGCCTCATCCGGGAAGAGATAAACGAAAGGATAATTGCCGAGGCCCGCCCCGTCATCCGTGATTTTGTGGCCGGGTACCGTAAACCCGGAGTTCCCTGGCCCCAGGAAATAGACATCCGGTGGCAGGACATGAGTAAACTGGAAACATCGCTGGCAGAGAAAGGAATAGACCTCGGGCTCCTCAGCTATGACGTTTCTGACGAGAAAATACGGAGTCTTCTCGACAAGTACGGGATTCGCAAGAGGCCGAGCTTTCAGGATGCGGATGCCTGGGCCCGCAGTTTCAGTTACAGCAACGAAGACATAGTGGCCCTTAAGGCTGCCCTCAAGAAGGATAACGTTTACCTGCAAGGGATAGAGCATTGTCTCGGCAACCTGCGGGCTCTGGTGAAGGACGAGCTCGTATCCTTGCAGGACGAGTGGTTCGAGACCTCTTTTCGCAAGGCCAACCCTGAGCTCCCTCTCAATCCGAGTAAAATGCAGTGGGTAGCAGCCTATGTCAAGACTTTCTTCGAAGACCGTTCTTACCTGAAATATCTGCAGAGGTTGGCTTTAAGATACGGGGTGCTTTTTACCGATGAGGAGCTTTGTAGGATGGTAGACTCCGAGATCGATATACAGAAAATCTCCCGCGGTTAGCATTTTATGGCATGAGACGCCTGCTAGCGCAGATGCCAAAAAAGTTCAATTGCATATACGGGGTGAATTTGCGACAATATACCCAATACCGAAATTCGTTGGCTGTTATAAAAGCCGCGATAACGGA
>CAYONS010000025.1:0-2046 GCA_964405385.1 uncultured Syntrophothermus sp. | reverse complement strand
ATAAAGAACCTTACGGGCGAGGATCTAGACGGGGTAAAGGTCGTTTTTTCTCTTTGTGACGACAAGGGAAACCTGTTGAAGAACGAAACGGCTGAGATAAAGGCCAAGTCCCTTCCACCTGGAAAATCCTCGATTTTCAGGGTGGTAGCCACCTTCCATCCCAAGGCCTGTCAGGCAAGAATTGATTTCCGCGATTTCGACGGGAATTTTCTGACTGTAGACAGGAACGCGGAACCGATCCTGAAGCCCATGTCGGAGCCGTAATGGGGTGAAGCTTCCCTTTTTGAACTTTTTTGCGTGAAAGGGATTTAAAAATTAGTAACCCAAAGAAGGATTCTCCCGCCTTCTGGCGAATAGTTTTTGTGTTAATGTTTTGTTTTTCAACATGTTGCAGCTTTAAGGAAGGACGGGAGGACGGAAAATGAAAGTTGTTTTGACGTTATTGCCAATTGCTACGGTCTTGGTGTTGTTGGTCTATCGTAAGTGGGCTGCTGATAGCAGCGGGTTAGTAGGATGGATTCTCACTCTTGCCATTGCCGGGCTTTTCTTCCACACCTCTTTAAAAGTCGGCTTAACCGCAAGCCTGGCCGGGTTTGTCGCTTCTTTCCCCGTATCATTGATGGTAGCAACTTCCATATTCCAGATAACGTTTCTGGAATGTACAGGGGCTTTGAAACGGATTGTAACTTTCGTTAAGACTGTAGCCCGCCAAGACCACTGCGTTCAGGTTATGATTATAAATATGGGTATTGGAACCCTTCTCGTCGCCGTAGGTGCTACCCCGGTATCAATTCTTCCTCCTATTATGGTCGCTCTGGGGTATTCGACGTTCGTGGCAGTTGCTCTCCCTGCTCTGGGATTCGATTCCCTGTGTACTTACGCCCTGTTAGGTGCCCCCCTGGTGGTATACGCCGATATGACGGGAACCCCTTTGACAACTTCGGCCCTGATATTTGCCAAGTTTATGCCCGTTATCTCCACAATGATCGGTTTCGGGATGCTGTGGATCATAGGAGGATGGCAGAAGGTCAAAGAAGGCATCATCCCGTGCCTCCTCGCCGGCCTGACCATGGGGTTCACGGCAGTGGCTGTGGCCCATGTGGGGCGCGGTATCGTACTTACTGGGGTAATTGCGGGCATAACCACCATCCTTTCGATGCTCCTCTACCTGAAAGCCAAAGGCAGCCCCGTTCTTGACCGCTCAAGTCTATCTCCTGATGATGTGGAAACCGAGCGCACTATGTCTCTGGCCCGGGCACTGAGTCCCTGGCTCATCCTCGTCGGCTGTTGTTTGTTCATTAACTTTTACCCACCGGTCTTCGACTACCTTTTCAAGGAGCTGGCCATGCCTCTGAACATCATCCCGGGAGGCAAGCCGATAATGACCCGGATGCTGTGGAACGCTTATACGTGGGTCATCATAAGCACTCTGCTGGCAGTTCCTTTCATTCGTCCTACCCGCAAGCAGTGGCGTGAGACCTTGAGCAAGTGGTGGCAGAGGGCACCACGCCCAGTTTTCTCGGCAGCAGTGTTTTTTGCTGTCGCGTACGTCATGAATTTCTCTGGCTTTTCCCCGACTCCTCAGGGATGGGCTCTGTCTGACCCCGACAACAACATGATCTCTATCCTGGCTACCAGCTCCGCCGATTTCTTCAAAGGCCTGTATCCGGCAGCAGCCGCCTTTCTCGGACTTTTGGGCGGTTTTGTAACCGGCAGTGAAGCCTCAACTATAGCACTGTTCACCAAGTACCACTTGCTTACCTCCAAACTCCTCAACGTCAACGCCTTGATGGTTACCGCGGGTACGGCAATAGCAGGAGGGTTGGCCAGCGTTATCTCTCCCGCCAAATTGCAAAACGCCGCAGCCACTATAGACGCCTTGGGAACCGAGTCTCAGGTAATAAAGGTAGCGGTAGCCATATCCTTGGTTCTTACCAGCGTAGCTGCTGTCCTCACCTGGCTGTGGGCATAGGTAGGGAATAGAAAACGAAGGGGGCTTCTGATATGAGCCCCCTTTCTTTGTGGATTCATGCGCGTCTGAGTGCA
>CAYONS010000024.1:0-26711 GCA_964405385.1 uncultured Syntrophothermus sp. | reverse complement strand
TTCATGAGGGAAGAAGGAGTTGATTACGGTGAGGCCTTCCAGACTATTGGAGAGCTGCAGGCGGCGGGCAAGACGACTGCTGTAATGGCCATCGAGGGTAAGGTTGTGGCTGTTTTCGGTGTCGCTGACACTGTCAAAGAAACTTCGCGCCAAGCCGTGAATAGGCTGAAGGAAATGGGGATCGAAGTATGGATGATCACCGGAGACAACTGGCGAACGGCCCAGGCGGTTGCCGGACATGTCGGGATCAGCGACAAGAGAGTTCTTGCCGAGGTCTTGCCCGAAGACAAGGCAAAAGAAGTCCAAAAGCTACAAGCTTTGGGGCGTGTGGTAGCGTTTGTCGGCGATGGGATAAACGACGCGCCCGCTCTGGCCAGTGCCGATGTAGGGATAGCTATGGGTACGGGAACGGATATCGCCATGGAAGCGGCAGACATCACGCTGGTGACAGGGGACGTCACGGGATGTCCCCGGGCTTTGAAGTTGAGCCGCGCCACAATGCGCAATATTAAGCAAAATCTGTTCTGGGCCTTTTTCTACAACTCGGTAGGGATCCCAGTGGCTGCTTTAGGGTTTCTTGACCCCGTATTTGCAGGGGCGGCCATGGCTTTGAGCTCTGTCTCCGTTGTGACTAATTCTCTTAGGCTGAAGAAGGTCAGGCTCGATTAGAGGCACCTTATTAAGAAGGGTAACGTCACTTCAGCAGTTCGTTGAGACTGCCTGTTCTGTATCCTTCTAAGTCAACCGTTACATAAGGAAAGCCGGCGGCCTTGATCCGCTGTACGATGTCGTCAATCATCGGATGGTTCAGCAATCGAGCCAGGTCTCGGTTTGTCAGTTCGACACGGGCAACTGTTCCATGGTGTCTCACCCGACAGAAGGAAAAACCGGCTTCGACCAGTACTCTCTCTGCTTCGGCCACCTGTTTAAGTGCCGCGGCGGTTATCTTATGCCCGTAGGGAATGCGCGAGGCAAGGCACGATTGTGGCGGGCGGCACCAGGTAGACAGACCCAGCCTAAAAGAGATTTCCCGAACTTCTTCTTTAGTTATTCCGGCTTCCTGGAGCGGAGCTCTGATTCCCAGTTCCTGCAGGGCCTTGTATCCGGGACGGTAGTCTTGCAGGTCCGAATAATTAGAGCCATCGACCACGCAGTCGATACTGCGCTCGGCGCCCAGGTCTAACAAGCGTCGATAGCGCTCCTTTTTACAGTAATAGCAACGCTGGGGTGAATTCTCGACAAAGAGCGGGTTTTCGAGTTCGTTGCTCTCAATGATCAGATGTCTGGCTCCCAGTGTTTGGGCTACCTGCGCCGCGTGATCCAGCTCCTGCGCGGGCACGATCTGGGAGCTGAAGGTAACGGCAAGTACGTTTTCTCGGCCTAAAACATCCAGACATGTTTTCAACAGCAGGCTGCTGTCAGTTCCACCCGAAAATCCGATAACGGTGCTTTTCAAAGATGCTACCGTCTTTCGTAGAGCCGAAAGCTTGGTCTCGAGGTCCTGCATGGGCTAACCGCTCCTTGTGTCAAAAAATCAAAAACCTGTCTTAAGTGACAGGTTTTTTTGTGATCATTATAGACAACGAGGCTTTGCTTTTGGGACATACTATTGCTGGGATTGTCCCGCCGACATGAAACGCCGCACCAGCCTCGATTTTTTTCGAGCCGCCGTGTTGCGGTGAATGATCCCTTTGACCACGTTTCTATCGATTACGGATATGGCTTTCTTCAGCTTTTCTCGGGCCAGATCCAGGTCATTACTGGCCAGAGCAGCCTCGAACCTTTTGATGGCGGTTTTCATGGCCGACTTGTTGGCAGCATTGCGGAGACGGTTTTGCTCAGCTTTACGGGCCCTTTTTGCTGGAGTCTTGCTTTTGGCCAAGTTTCCACCTCCTTTTGCTCCAGAATTCAACGAAATCACTATAGCATTCCTGAAAATAAAATGCAACTGAAGCTGCATAGTTTTTTTGCGCTTTAGGAAATCTATGAGTGTAAGAGAGCGAGCGGAAAGCTCGGCAACGCCAAATCCATTAACCGGTGAAGCGCGAAAGAGGGAAGGGGGTGAGATGAAGTGAATTGGCTGGGTGCTGTCGTTCGTTTTGTGGTATCGGCTTTAGTCCTGATGGCAGTCGGTTGGTTGCTGCCTGGAATAAAGGTTAACGGTTTTGTAGGTGCTCTGATAGCCGCAGCTGTTATCGCTATTCTCGGGTATGTTGTGGAGTTAATACTCGGGGATAAGATTTCGCCGCGCAGTCGAGGCATAGTGGGATTTATAACAGCCGCGGTGGTAATCTATGTAGCGCAGTTTATCGTCCCCGCTTATCTTTCGGTGTCCCTCGTGGGGAGCTTGTTGGCCGCTTTCGTTATAGGTTTAATCGATGCATTTGTGCCCACGGAATTGAGGTAACTTCCACAAGTGATGTGCATAAGTTCCAACCAGGGTTGGAACTTATTACATAGCCTGGAAAATAGCTTATTTTAGGCCGGATTTGTATCCGGCTTTTGTTCTTGGGCGGGGTTCAGCTCTCGTACTATCCGCAATGTAAGAGAAATATTTATGTAACGAGCGGGATTTGAGGGGGGAGAAAGGATGAGCAGGGCCCATTTTTGGCATCTCGTAAGGGGACTAGTCTATGTTCACGTGCTGGTTGCCGTCATAATTGCGGGAATAACTCTGGATCCCGGCAAGATTTTGGCTCGGGGTCTCGGGTGGGCCCTTTCAGGGATAGAATCTTTGCACGGGGCTTGCAAATTTCGCCTTTCCGAAAAAGTAGGGGAAACCGTGTTATCGCAGTCAAGCGCAGTTTTAGCAACACCCAGTCCGTTTGTGCCAAGAGGGGCTTATAGCGTGCTCCAGGTTTTTTTTGCTGGACCACAAGACATGCTTTTTTCCCATATTCAGGCCATGGCTCGCGTTCAAGGTTCTGGTTTGCCGGAGGCGGTGACTGAGCCCCCCTTGAATGAAGACGTTGAGGTTTCTCGAAATGAGTCCGGTGCCAGATATGAAACAGGCGATCCGGAAGCAGTGCCAAATCTGAAGGGTATAAAAGTAGCTTTCTACTGCACGCATAACGGTGAATCGTATCGTCCTGATTGCGGGCAATCCAGAATGGAAGGAGAGCAGGGCCACGTCAACTTGGTTGCCGCAGCCTTGCAGAAGGAAACAGCCAAGAGAGGTTTCACTTCTTTTCACATAACCACGGTGCACGATTATCCCGACTTTGCGTCCTCCTACAGCAAGTCTAGGGAAACCGTGCAAGCGCTGCTGCGACAGCATCCGGATATTGCCGCTATTTTCGACGTGCACAGAGACGCATATCCTCAAGCCCAACCCGACTCCATTGAGATAGGAGGGAGGAGCGCGGCCCGAATACTTATAGTGGTAGGTACTGATGAGAGGAAACCTCATCCCAACTGGAAGCAAAATGCCGAGTTTGCCCGGCTCATATACGAGAGGGGTGAAGCCATGTATCCGGGTCTCTTGAAACAGATCCGGTTCAAGTCCGGGACCTACAACCAGGAGTTCCATCCCCGGGCTCTCCTCGTGGAATTCGGCAATGACGAGAACTCATTAAGCGAAGCTTTATACTCGGCACAGTTGTTTGCAGAAATCTTGAGCCAGGTGTTTGCGGAGGGAGAAAGGTGAAGTTACGGAGCAAAAACCAGGCTATCGTCTTGTTACTTCTGGTCATGTTTTGTGGAAAAGGGCTCAACGTAGCGGCAGATGCTATTTCCGAAATGACGGGGGAACGGATAGGACCGGTGATCGGGCTTTCTTTCGAAAAAGACCGGGAACTCACCGTTACTTGCTTCGCGCGAAGCCGGAGCCTGCCGGTTGACAGGGTTGCGAAAATATATACAGACATCCACCACACCTTAAGGTGTCACCCCTAGAGGATAAAAACGCGGCTATCGTCTCCATGGGTGTTAGCCGTGACCGTGCGTCTTTTACGGTCGCGGTTTGTGCTGATCGGAAGAAAAGCTGACAAAGTCAGCCGAAGCCGTAGCGTGGGAGTAGATTGAAGCCGCCAACGGAAATAGGTATAATTGTCACCGTAACCTGGAGTGAGGCAACTATTACGAAAAGCTTGGGGGTTTACGTTTGCGCGAGCGGATAAGAAACTTTTGCATCATAGCCCACATCGATCACGGCAAGTCTACCCTGGCCGACCGCCTGTTGGAGTTCACGGGGGCCTTGTCCGAAAGGGAGATGCGCGATCAGTTTCTCGACCAGATGGATCTGGAAAGAGAAAGAGGAATAACTATAAAGCTGCAGCCCGTCAGGTTGCGCTACGTAGCTGAAGATGGGCGGGAATACATCTTAAACCTGATAGACACGCCAGGGCATGTGGATTTCACTTACGAAGTTTCAAGGAGCCTGGCCGCGTGCGAAGGCGCCTTGCTGGTAGTTGACGCCTCCCAGGGAATCGAGGCCCAGACCCTGGCCAATGTTTACCTGGCGATGGATCAGGACCTCGAAATAATTGGAGTGATAAACAAGATAGACCTGCCCAGCGCCGACCCTTCTCGGGTTGCTCAGGAAATGGAGGATGTATTAGGACTGGACAGGGACGAGATTCTGCTGATCTCGGCCAAGATGGGAATAGGCATCAAGGAGGTGCTGGAGGCGGTTGTGCAAAGGATACCTCCGCCCCAAGGGGAGGAGCATCAGCCGCTCAGGGCGCTTATTTTCGATTCCTTCTTCGACCCTTATCGGGGAGCGATTTCTTACGTACGGGTATTCGAGGGGTCGGTAAGAAAGGGAGACCGCATCCGGATGATGTCTACGGGCAGGGATTTTGAAGTATCCGAGGTGGGAGTTTTTTCACCTTTCATGAAACAGGTTGAAAAACTGGGGCCCGGCGAGGTGGGGTACCTCGCAGCCGGCATCAAGAATGTCCGAGACACGAGGGTGGGGGATACCATAACCTCAGTAGATAACCCTGCACCAGAGCCTCTGCCCGGATACCGGCAGGTAAAGCCCGTGGTGTTCTGCGGCCTCTACCCTGTGGAAAACAGTCAGTTCGAACACCTGCGCGATGCCCTGGAGAAGCTGCGTTTGAACGACGCTTCTCTTGTTTTCGAGCCGGAGACATCAGAAGCCCTGGGTTTCGGTTTTCGCTGCGGTTTTCTCGGTTTGCTGCACATGGACATAGTCCGCGAACGTTTAGAGAGGGAATACGACCTGGAGCTTATCGCCACGGCTCCCAGTGTCGTGTTCTTGGTTCACCTGACGAACGGCGAGGTTGTGGGTGTGGAGAACCCCGCGAAATGGCCCAATCCCCAGTTTATATCCAAAGTGCAGGAACCGGTGGTCAGGGCCGTAATAATGATGCCCGACGAGTACATCGGTGGAGTCATGGAACTGTGCCAGGAGCGACGGGGAGTATTCAAGAACATGGAGTACCTATCGCAGAGCCGGGTCATGATTACGTATGAGCTTCCGCTGGCCGAGATAATCTACGATTTCTTCGATGCATTGAAGTCGCGGACCAGAGGATACGCGTCGTTCGACTACGAGGTGATAGGTTATCAGGATTCTGACCTGGTGAAGCTGGAGATACTGTTGAACGGAGAACCGGTCGACGCGCTTTCAGTTATCGTGCACCGGGACAAGGCTTACACGAGGGCACGAGCGTTGGTAGAAAGGTTAAGGAGCATTATACCCAGACAGCTGTACGAGGTGGCCATACAGGCGGCAATCGGGAGCAGGGTTATTGCGCGTGAGACCATAAAGCCCAAGCGTAAAGACGTTCTTGCCAAATGTTACGGAGGCGACGTTACCCGAAAAAAGAAGCTGCTAGAAAAGCAAAAAGAAGGCAAGAAGAAAATGAAGCAGATCGGTAGGGTGGAGGTTCCCAAAGATGCCTTTATTTCCGTTTTGAGCGTGGAGTCTGATAAGAAATGAGACTCGCTTTTTTTTGTGCTGGAATGAAAGCTTTACCGCAGCCTCTCCCGGACCGAGTGAAAGAAGGTAGTGCGTTTGTCCGGAAGCATTTATGTGCATATTCCGTTTTGTTTACGGAAGTGCAGTTATTGCGATTTTTATTCCGTTCCTTACCAGGAGGAACTGGTTGATCTCTACGTCAAGTGTCTTGCCCGAGAAATTGAAGAGACAGCAGGAACTGCGAACGGCTTTAGGGGGGTCTCGACCTTGTATATCGGTGGAGGTACCCCCAGTCTCTTGACGCCCCAGCAGCTAGGGACGATTCTTGCCAAGATCGATGGGCTGTTCGGGATCGAGGCAGGAGCAGAGATAACTGTTGAAGCCAACCCCGGTACCATAGATTTCTACAAGATCAAGGATTACTGTGAGCTCGGCGTGAACCGGCTTTCGCTGGGGGTGCAGAGCCTCTTTGACGATGTCCTGCGGCGGTTGGGACGTATGCATGATGGAAGAGACGCGCGGAGGGCTTTTGACATGGGCGTGAGGGCCGGATTCGAAAATATAAGTATCGATTTAATATACGGCGTGCCGGGCCAGGACCTAGGCCAATGGCGGGAAGGGCTGAAAAGTGCTGTCGAACTACGGCCCCGGCACATTTCGGCGTATCTTTTGCAGCCCGAGCCGGAAACACCGTTAGGGCGTTTGGTCGCTTCCGGGAAAATCGACATGTTATCCGAGGAAGAAGAGGCTAGCCAGTATGAGGAGACAGTTGAATCTCTTATGAGAGCCAGGTACCGTCATTACGAGCTGTCGAACTTCGCGCAGCCCGGGTACGAGTGCCGTCACAACTTGAACTACTGGCAGGGTGGAGAGTACCTGGGCTTTGGAGCAGGAGCGGTTTCGTTCATACAGGGCAAAAGATACCAAAATCTCGCCGACGTTTCTGCCTATATCGAGAGACTGAGCCGGGGCCAGACGCCCTTGAGGGCGGAGTTGGAAGAGTTGGACGATGAGGGTGTGACAAGAGAGCGTCTAGTCTTGGGCTTAAGATTGATTGACGGATTGGATATCGAGGACCTGCAGAAAAGGGGAACCACCGATTTTCATAGGTTATTTGGGACGTCACTGGATAAGCTAGAGGAACTGGGACTAGTGGAAAGAAGTGGAAGCAGGCTTCGCCTGAGTCGCAGGGGTTATTTCCTGTCGAACGAGGTTTTTCGCGAGCTTGTGTGAAAGGGTGCTGCCTTGACAAATCCAGGTCTTGGTGTTATTTTGTAGGTAGCAGTGATTAGCACTCGCTTAACGAGAGTGCTAACAGAGGTGAGATCACATGATTTTGGACGAAAGAAAAAAACTCATTCTGGAGGCCATAATTAAAGATTACGTAGAGACTGCCGAACCGGTGGGTTCAAGGTCTATTGTCCGCAAGCACCAACTCGGGGTCAGCCCTGCCACCGTTAGGAACGAGATGGCAGATCTGGAAGACATGGGGTTTCTCGAACAGCCTCATACCTCTTCCGGCAGAATACCTTCTCAGTTAGGTTTTCGCTATTATGTTGACTGCATGATGGAAAAAGAGGAGTTGGCGGAAAGCGAGAAAGAACTGTTGCACAAGATCCTGTCGGAGAGGATCGACGATATTTTTGAAGTGATAAGGCGTACGGGAGTTACTCTGTCTCAGTTCACACGCTACGCATCGTTCATCATCGGTGCGCCTATTAAGGTAGCTGAGATAAAATCGGTACAGCTGGTACCAATTCACAAAGGTGCTGTTCTGGTAGTGCTGGTTACTTCAACCGGGGTCGTTCTCCACAAGATGATCGATGTGCCCGAATCGGTCAAGACCTCGGACCTGGAAAGGATATCGGCATTTTTTACCCGGAACCTTGCCGGTTTGAGGCTGAGCGAGTTGAGCAAGACCGGCTTGCAATCGCTTCGGGATGAGCTCTTGAGGCAGCGGAAGGCCATAGATAAGGTGTTGGAGGCTCTTGACGATTTGCTGCAGGCTTCCGATGAAGAAAAGGTTTTCATCAGCGGTACCATCAACATGCTTAACGAACCGGAGTTTCGCAACCCCGACAAATTGAAGACGGTTCTGGGGATTTTGGAAGAAGACGCGCTGTTCAAGAAAGTCTTGGACAGTTCGGGGGTAAACGAAGTAAGGATCAAGATAGGCCGGGAGAACGAGCTGGAAGAGATCCAGGAACTGAGCCTGGTTTTCGCGAGCTACGAGATAAAAGGTCAGGAAATGGGTAAGATAGGCTTGATCGGTCCAGTGAGGATGCAGTACTGGCGCGCAGCAGGACTGGTCGAGTCTTTCCGGGAAGTGGTGCAGGATGTGCTGCGAAAGCTGATGGCTTAGCGGGCAGTGAAAGCCAACGGTGATGACGGATCAGGGTCTTGCTTGTCGCTCGGCCCTGATTATGGTTTTAAGCTAAATCTACTTGGCGAACGGGCGCGGCCTTGCGTGACAAAGCAATAACCAACAGCCTAAGCGAGGTGAAATCAGTTGGACCGCATGGAAAAACAGTTTGATCTAGAAGAAGAAAAAGAGCCCGGGGTCAACGGGGAAGATAGCAGGCAGCCGGGCAACGATAAGGATAATGAACTGCCCGAAAAAAGCTCTGAGCTCGAGGATTCTCAGGCACCTGAGGACTTACAGGGGGTAAGCGAAGACGACAGGCTGATCCAGTTGGAAAAGCAGCTGGAGGAGAAGGCCCGAGAGAGCCAAGAAAACTATGAACGGTTCTTGAGGGCTCTGGCAGACCTCGACAACATGAAGAAACGGTTCCAGAAAGAGAAAGAAGAATTGCTCCGCTTTGCGGCTCGTCCCTTGATAGAAAAGCTCTTGCCGGTGATGGATGATTTTACGAGGGCGGTAACTGCTTCCAAAGCAACCAAGGACTTCGATGCCCTGTGTCAGGGAGTTGAGATGGTCCAGAAAAAGTTGATGGAAATACTGAGGAGCGAAGGGGTGACCCCTATCGAGGCCGTCAACCAGCAGTTTGACCCCAGGTATCACGAGTCTTTGGCTGTAGAGGATAATCCCAATCTGCCTGACAATATTGTCATAGAAGAATATCAGAAAGGTTACCTGATGAGGGGACGGCTGCTTCGCCCCAGCCTGGTCAAGGTGGCGCGCAACCCGGGAAGTCAGGAAGAAGATAAAGCCAACTGCAACTAGCCAAAACCCAGCATTATAAAATTTTCGAGATGTGGAGGTGTAGTGTATGGGCAAAGTTGTAGGAATCGATTTGGGTACCACCAACTCGGTTATAGCGGTTATGGAGGGGAACGATGTGACCGTAATTCCCAATGCTGAGGGGGAAAGGATTACCCCTTCGGTGGTGGGGTTTGCCAAGAACGGAGAACGGCTTGTGGGAAGAGTGGCCAAGCGCCAAGCTATAACTAATCCCGACCGGACAGTGATGTCGATTAAAAGGCACATGGGTACAGACTACAAGGTCAGGATCGACGACAAGACTTATACCCCGCAGGAGATTTCAGCCATGATCCTCCAAAAACTCAAGACCGATGCCGAAAGCTATCTCGGTGAACCGGTGACCAAAGCGGTGATAACGGTTCCGGCTTACTTCACCGATTCCCAGCGGCAGGCCACCAAGGACGCCGGTACCATCGCCGGACTGGAAGTGCTGAGGATTATCAACGAACCTACGGCCGCGGCTCTGGCCTACGGGCTGGATAAGGAAGGAACCCAAACCATACTGGTTTTCGATTTAGGCGGAGGAACCTTTGACGTTTCTATTCTGGAGATTGGTGACGGTGTTTTTGAAGTTAAGGCTACCAGCGGTAACAATCGCCTGGGTGGAGATGATTTCGACGATCGCATTATTCAGTACCTGGTAGACAATTTCAAGAAAGATTACGGGATTGATCTGCGCAAT
Source organism: uncultured Syntrophothermus sp. (assembly GCA_964405385.1). Lineage (GTDB taxonomy): Bacteria > Bacillota > Syntrophomonadia > Syntrophomonadales > Syntrophothermaceae > Syntrophothermus. The sequence goes on along the minus strand of CAYONS010000024.1, from coordinate 16,919 downwards.
GACAAGATGGCGATGCAACGGCTGAAAGAAGCAGCGGAAAAAGCCAAGCATGAGCTATCGACCCTGACCACGACCAATATTAATATCCCGTTTATCACTGCTACTCCGGAGGGTCCGCTGCATCTCGATGTGAACCTGACCCGGGCCAAGTTCGAGGAGTTGACGGCTGATCTGGTGGAAAAGACAATGGGCCCGACCCGTCAGGCTTTACAGGACGCAGGACTGACGCCTGACAAAATAGATAAGGTCATCCTGGTCGGGGGCTCTACTCGGATACCGGCTGTGCAGAAGGCTATCCGAGACTTCATAGGTAAAGAGCCGTACAAGGGTATCAACCCGGATGAAGTAGTGGCTATCGGTGCGGCAATTCAGGCAGCGGTGCTGGCAGGAGAGGTTAAGGACATCGTTCTGCTCGATGTGACTCCGCTCTCTTTGGGGATTGAGACCCTGGGAGGGGTCTTCACCAAGATCATAGAACGAAATACCACCATCCCTACTTCCAAGAGCCAGATATTTACTACGGCGGCCGATAACCAGACATCGGTGGACATACACGTTCTGCAGGGTGAGCGGGCCATGGCCCGGGACAACGTCACCCTGGGGCGCTTCCAACTGGTAGGGATACCCCCTGCTCCCCGGGGAGTCCCTCAGATAGAGGTCAAGTTCGATATAGATGTGAACGGCATCGTTCATGTTTCCGCCAAGGACCTCGCCACAGGAAAAGAACAGAAGATAACTATAACTTCGTCCAGCGGTCTTTCTAAGGAAGAGATCGAAAGGATGGTCAAGGACGCGGAGAAGTATGCGGAAGAGGACAAGAAGAGGCGAGAAGAGGCGGAAATAAGGAATCAGGCCGACAGCATGATTTATCAGGCAGACAAGACTATTAAAGAATTCGGGGACAAAGCGAGCCAGGCTGACATAGATCGTATAAAGAGCGCTAAAGAAGAACTGGCCAAGGCCCTCGAGGGCAAGGACTTCGAAGAGATACGGAAGAAGACCGAGAACTTGACCCAAGCAATCTTTGAGCTCAGCTCGAAGATGTACCAGCAGGCCGGTTCTACTGATAATCGTAAAGACGATGTAGTCGATGCGGAGTACAATGTCAGTGAAGAGGCCAAATAGGCGGCAAGTGGTTTTCTCAATGCGCTGATAGACGGGGCGGACAGCTATTCTGTCCGCCGCTTACTTATAGGTGGTATAATATGTTGATGAATCTCATGGGAATTTCCACATGCGGAAAGGTGTGGGTGCATGAGCAGCAAGCGTGATTACTACGAAGTGCTGGGGGTGTCCCGGGACGCCTCACAGGAGGAGATCAAAAAGGCCTACCGCAAGCTGGCCTTAAAATACCACCCTGACGTGAATCCTGATAAAAAAGAAGCCGAAGAGAAATTCAAGGAAATAAACGAGGCGTATGAAGTCTTGAGCGACCCGGAGAAGAGGGCTACCTATGACAGATACGGGCACGCCGCTTTCGACCCTACCCAGGGTCCAGGCGGGTTCGGAGCCGATGGATTTGATTTCGGAGGAATGGGCGGCTTTGAGGACTTGTTCGACATGTTTTTCGGAACGGGAACCCGGGGTGCCCGCCGCCGGGGCCCCACCCGGGGGATGGACCGGGAAACGGAGCTGGAGATAGATCTCGAGGATGCTGTTTTCGGCGCGGAGAAAGAGATCCAGATATCGAGGTTAGAAACGTGCGATGCATGTGACGGATCGGGAGCCCAGCCCGGAACCGAGATCAAGACGTGTCCCACCTGCGGCGGCACGGGACAGATAAGGAATGTCCAGGCGACACCTTTTGGACGTTTTGAAACCGTGAGAACCTGTTCCCGTTGCGGTGGGCAGGGGAAAGTCATCGAGAAGCCGTGCAAGAAGTGCGGCGGATCGGGAAAGGCGCGCAAGACGCGCAGGGTAACTCTAAGAATACCGGCCGGGGTCGACACAGGTTCCCGCCTGCGCATGGCTGGCGAAGGTGAGCCGGGGCAATTCGGAGGCCCTCCGGGAGACCTGTACGTTTATATCACCGTGCGCCCCCATGAGATTTTTGAGAGAAACGGGAACGACCTTATCTGTGAAGTGCCGGTATCCATGGTAGAAGCGGCGCTGGGAGCTGAGATCACCGTTCCGACAATCGACGGAGAGCATAAACTTACCATCCCCGAAGGGACTCAGACCGGTTCCGTGTTCAGGATCAAAGGGAAAGGGGTCCCCAATCTCCGCACCCACAGGCGCGGGGATCAGTTGGTCAGGATAAAAGTCAAAACCCCAACCGGGCTTACAGAAAGGCAAAAAGAGTTGTTGCGCGAATTTGCCCGGGAGGAGGGACGGGATAAGGACCTCCCCAAAAAAGAGAAAGGCCTGTTCGACAAGTTCAAAGATGCCTTTGGAGGCTAGGCCGGGATACTTATGAACGCGAGGTGGTATTCTTGCGGTGGAAAGAAGTTCAGGTCATGACCGATGAGGCTTGTGGCGAGGCGGTAGCCGGGCTCTTGCACGAGCTCGGGTGTCCCGGGGTTGTGATTGAAGATCCTTTCTTGGCCCGGAAGAGGATCCAGAGCGGGGATTGGGATGCTTATGAACTTTCATCCGAGTTCATTAACCGTGATTTCATCGTTGTAAAAGGGTATTTTTCCGAGGGAACGGATGTGATTCCTCGTCTCCGCGAAGGGTTGAGAAAGATAGAAGACTGCTTCAAAAAAGGGTGCAGTTTTCTGGTTACCAGTGTAGACGAAGAGGATTGGGCTAATTGCTGGAAGAATTACTACCATCCTTTGAAGATCGGCAAACGTCTGTTGATAAAGCCGAGTTGGGAGGAGTACCAGACTGAACCCGGAAGAGTGGTGGTTGAGATCGACCCCGGAATGGCCTTCGGAACGGGCACTCACGCGACTACCAGGTTTTGCCTAGAACTTCTGGAAAGGTACCTCGCTAAGGGCATGAAAGTAGTAGACATAGGCACCGGCTCTGGAATACTGGCCATAGCCGCGGCTAAACTCGGCGCCAAACGGGTTGTGGCTGTAGATACCGACCCGGTGGCAGTGCGGGCGGCCAGGGAGAACGTAAGCCGCAACGGGGTTGAGGACCAGGTGGAGGTTCAAAACCTTGATTTCAGAGAACTTCCGGAAATTGAAGTTGACTTGGTTGTGGGCAACTTGACCGCTGACTTGGTGGAGGAGTTCGCTCCCAAAGTCGGCAGCATGCTGGTGCAAGGAGGATATTTCATCGCTTCGGGGATAACGGCAGAACAGTGGCCTATAGTACAGAGGGCCTTCGAGGACGCGAAGTTAACGATGCAGGAATTGAGCGAGAACGAAGAGGGATGGGTGGCAGCGGTGGTTAAGAAGGAGTGGTGAGTTTGCACCGCTTTTTTGTTTCGCGGGAAAATGTCAAGGACGGATATGTGATAATTGAAGGAGGCGAGGCGAAACACCTTTCAAGGGTGTTGCGCTTAGGGCCTGGGGATGAAGTCCTGGTCTTCGACGGGTCTGGAAGAGAGCTGGTTGTCAGAGTTGAAACATCGGGGCCGAATCAGGTGAGAGCTGAGGTTCTCAAGGAGCACTGTCCCAATCGGGAGCCGCCGGTTGCCGTCAGCCTGGTGCAGGGCATTGGCAAAGGGGATAAGATGGATTTTATTGTGCAGAAGGCTGTGGAGCTGGGTGTTAGGCGCATCATCCCGGTTGTAACCGATTGGGGAACAGTGAGGTTGACTGGAGAGCGGGCCTGCCAGCGGGTTCAGAGGTGGAGAAAGATTGCAGTTGAGGCTTGCAAACAGTGCGGCCGCGCGGTCATGCCTGAGATAGAAGAAATCCGGGAATTTCCAAGGGCAGTGGAAGAAAACCGGGAGACCCCGGGTATTTTATTCCACGAGGGTTTTTGGAACCAGCCGCTGAAAAACATCTTGAGAAAAAACGTTACTGCCTTCCGGGAAAAGGGGATAATGCTTTGCATAGGAGCCGAGGGCGGATTCAGCCCTCGGGAGGTCGAAAAAGCGGGGAACGCGGGATTGCAACTGGCAGGACTGGGGCCGCGGATACTGAGGACTGAGACGGCGGCTCTGGCGGCCATTACCTGTGTGATGTACGAACTCGGTGATATGGGAGGAATTGAGGATTAAGAAGTCAGTGGCAGTCTATACATTGGGTTGTAAGGTTAACCAGGTAGAAAGCGAAAACATAAAACTCCAGTTTGCTGATTGCGGTTACGAGCTTTTGGGAGCGGACGAGGCGGCCGATGTTTTCGTTGTTAACACTTGCGCCGTGACCCATGTGAGTGAACGCAAGTCACGGGCCCTACTGCGCCGGGCAAAGCGAAAGAATCCCGAAGCCTTAGTCGTAGCCACCGGCTGTTTGGCTCAGATCGCGCCTCAGGCGTTGGCGGACATGTCTGAAGTGGATATAGTAATAGGTAACAACGCAAAGGACAGGGTAGCCGAGATCGTCGAGAGTCATTCTAATCACGGCGTCAAGACTGTAGTTGTAGGGGAAATATCCAGCAAACCGTTGCCTCCAGGGAGCTGGTGTCTGCCGGCTTACGAGCGAACCCGCGCTTTTGTAAAGATAGAGGATGGGTGCGAGAGCTACTGCTCGTACTGCATAGTCCCCAATACCCGAGGACCCGTCAGGAGCAAGCTGCCCGACGATGTGGTGCGGGAGATCGACTGGCTGGTGGGTTCCGGGTTTAAGGAAATAGTTATAACCGGGATTCACACCGGAATGTACGGGAAGGAACTGGGCGACTGCGACCTGGTCAAATTACTCAAAAGGGTTTTTGCCGAGATACGGGGTGAATATCGCCTGCGTCTGAGCTCCATAGAACCTACCGAGGTTACAGACGAGTTGATCGATTTGCTGGCTGGGGAAACCAAAATGTGCCGCCACCTGCACATCCCCCTGCAGAGCGGAAGTGACCGGGTATTGCGCTTGATGAATCGGGCTTACACCCGCCGGTTTTACGAAAGCCTTGTTAAAAAGATATCATCCCGGATTCCCGGGATAGGCATAACGTCAGACGTTATGGTCGGTTTTCCGACGGAGTCGGAAGAAGATTTCATGGAAACCAAGAGATTGATAGAAGAACTGCCTTTCGCCGGGCTCCATGTTTTTCCCTATTCACCCCGACCCGATACCCCGGCCTTTAGCCTTCATCCCCAGGTTGAGGCCGAGGTTAAAGGGGAAAGGAAGAGAGAACTCTTGGTACTGGCCCAAAGGAAAAAGCAGTCGTTCATCGAGAGCTGTTCAGGACAGACGTTTTTGGTCTTGGTTGAAGAAATTGACGAGGGCCGAAAGTGCAGAGGACTTACCGACAACTATATCAGGGCCGAGTTCGACGGCGACCAGAATTGGCTGGGTCAATTCGTATCCCTGACCTTGTCAACATCGGGCCAACGCGTTTGCTGGCAGGTCGTCTAGGATACATCTACCCTGTGTAAGCAACGAAGACGGATGTATCAACGTTGTATCATATAAGTATTATACGGGATTATACGGGGCCTGACGTGTGAATTCATTCAGAATTTGGGGTTTTGTTGCCATCGGTTGAGAAGTTGAACACTGCGTATAGTGGGCAGTAGGAAACCGCGGCAGTGATCAGGAAGAAGGCGGCGAGTATGAGGGCAAACGTGCTGCCCGCAGGGCTGAGGTTGGGGGAAATACCTATTAACAGGAAAACAGCTCCTACTACGGTCCGGACTATCCGGTCGGGTTGACTCATGTTTTTTGCCAGTCGGTTCATTGATAGTTGACCCCCTCTGTGTGCTCGTGGTGTTCGTCTGATGGGAATGTATCTCCCATAAATTACCTGGCTTTAAAATAATTGCTTAAGAAGTTTTATTTGCAATTATTATTTGCTACAATGAAAGAAAATATTTAACCGGAATATTAGACTTTCTGGGTTCAGGTCGTTTTGATTTACTCCCGATGCCAATTTCCTTTCATAATATCTGAATATACCTTAGTCAACTTGGCCTAGAGGGAGGTGAAAACTTGAAAGACTGTCTGTTTTGCCGGATCGCCGCTGGGGAGATCAGCTCCAACAAGGTATACGAAGACGAAAAAGTGATAGCCATCCATGACATCAACCCGGTAGCACCGGTACATGTGCTCATCATGCCTAAGAAGCATCTAGATTCCTTGCAAGAAGTTGGCGAAGACCATAGTGAATTGCTGGGGCACATCCAGGTCACTGCGGCTCGACTGGCCAGGGAACTGGGATTACAAGGTTTCAGGTTGGTTAACAATTGCGGCGCTACTGCAGGTCAGAGCGTGTTCCATATTCACTATCATCTGTTAGGCGGAAGGGATTTCAGGTGGCCGCCCGGTTAGCTTGACGGTGTTTACTTGGGTAGAGTAAAATGAAAGGGTGTGCTACATGGTTATGGCTGATGGAGGGGAGGGAAAATGTGAGCGAAGTCAGAGTGGGCAAGAACGAGTCCCTGGATTCAGCTCTGAAGAGATTTAAACGCTCTTGCCAGCGGGCTGGGGTTATGCAGGATATCCGGAAGCACGAGCATTATGTTAAGCCGAGCGTGAGACGAAAGAAGAAATCAGAAGCTGCTCGCAAGAAACGCAAGTGGAGCTAAGGGCTGACGATTGGGAAATGATTGGGGAAGATTAAAGTCTGGTAGTAGATATTACCAGGCTTTAGTTTTTCTAGGCGTTATTTTGTGACAGAAAGCTGTTCTGGCGCAACCGCCCCAGTTTCTGATGCAAAAGAGTCCTCAGTAGTTTGAAATCCCTGCCGCTCAGTATGTCGACTATTTTGCACTGCTTTTCTCGAGATAAATCCATCCGAATCGCGGGTACCAGGAGGTTTTGATTACCGTCAATGACGCAAAGCACTTCTGGCCGGTGCGGGTGGGCTTTGTTAACAGACAAAACCACGGCGATGTACCCGTTGTCGAGTCTTACCATGCTTCCCACCGGGTAAGGAGCGATGTTAGACATGAACACGTCGAGTATGTCAGGGTCAAAATAGACGCCTGATAGCTTGCGCAGAATAGTGAAAATGTCGTTGATGGCGTAAGCTTCGCGGTAAGGACGGTCAGAGGCCAGTGCCTCGAAAACATCGGCTACAGCCACGATGCGCGCGTACTCCATGATGTCGCTGCCGCTTATACCCCTCGGGTATCCGGATCCGTTCCACCTTTCGTGGTGTTGAAAAGCGATGTGCGAGGAGCGCAGGTGAATATCTCCTTGCGCCCTAAGGATATTGAAACCGTTTTCCGGGTGCTTCTTAACCAGCTCAGTCTCGGCATCGGTTAAAGCTCCCGGTTTATTGAGGATCTCGGAGGGTATAGTTGCCATCCCGATGTCGTGAAGCAGGGCTCCTACCCCCAGCTCCATGAGACTCAACTCGTTGTATCCCAAAGAAATACCGGTCATCACAGCCAGGATACATACGTTGATGGAATGGAAAAAGAGTATATCGCTGTGAGTGCACACGTCGTACATAGCGAAGAGCACATCGCGGTTGCTCATGATGTCATCAACCAGGAGGCCGACGCTTTTCTTGAGGCTTTTGGTGTCGAGGCGACCTTTAGTTGGTATGGTTTGCATAGAATCTCGAAGCGACTTGGTGACTGCCATGCGGACGGAAGATGAGACTATTTCCGGGATCTCTACATCCCCGAAATCATTCTTAACGTATACCGTCGTCAATCCCAATTCCTTAAGACGGTTGATGTAGTGCTCGGTGAGCATAGTGTTCTTGACCAAAAGGGGCCTGCCCTCGCTGTTGACGATGGTGCGTCCCACCAGCATTCCCGGTTCCAATTCCTCTACACTTAGCCTCTGCATACCGACTCCCCTTAAACTGGCTGTTTCAAGCCAAGTATTGCAACTTACAAGCCATATCATATCTCTTCTTGGGGTAAGAATAAAGTCCCAAATTGCCGCAGTTATTGCGTACTGCGGTGTGCCAAAGCAGAAGAATTCCAGGGCTGGGGCTCGCATACATTTGTATATGAAAGACTTGCGCATGCTTTGGCAGCAGGAGGGTAATACGAATATATGAATAACCGCAAGGAAAAGTTGAACCAGGTCATTACCGAGATTCTGGAGATGCCAAAAGACTTGGTGATGGACCTGCCTAAACTCACGGTCATCGGACAAGAGGAGCTTTATCTTGACAATCATAAGGGAATAATCACATACGACGGAAACTTGATAAGGATAAACCTGCCCCGGGGCTTCCTAGAGGTGGAAGGTAACGACCTCGAAATCAAGGCTATTCTCCCTGATGAGTTGTGCGTATGCGGACTCATCCGCTGTATCAAGTATTTCCAGTGAGGGAGACATCAGGATGCTAGCCGACAAGTGGGGCAACTTTTTGGGCGGCTTCCTCACCGTAGTAGCCAAAGGGACGCGCCTGGAGCAACTCGTTAACCTGGCCCTGACCCGAGGGATATTCCTGTGGGACGTGAAAAAGACACAAGAAGGCATACGTTTCCGGGTCCGCAACAGCGCTTATCCTGCGCTGCAAAACCTGGCCCAGGAACACGGCTTTGCCTTGGAAGTTGCTCACCGGGAAGGATTCCCCTTTTACCGGCAAACGGTGCGACAGAGAAGGATGTTGCTATGGGGTGCGGGTCTGTTTGTGCTGGCCCTGTATCTGTTATCGTCATTTGTATGGGTTATTGAGGTAAAGGGAAACGCCAAAGTACCGGCGGGCCAGATACGGCAAACAGCGGCCAGGCATGGGCTGTACGAAGGAGCCCTCAAATGGACATTATCCAAGAACGACATTGAAGAAGGGCTGCTGAAAGACCTGTTGCAGCTTTCGTATGTAGAGGTCAATATCAAAGGGGTGCAGGCAGAAATCAACGTAGTCGAAAAAATCTTACCTGACCAACCGGCCGGTCCGTGCCACATAGTCGCCCGTAAAGAGGGAATAATCGAGAGTGTGTTGGTCCTGAAAGGGCAGGCCCTGGTTAAGGAGCAGGAAACCGTAGGCCAAGGGGACATTCTGATTTCAGGCATAGTATTTCCGGAAACGGGAGTTACCGGGGATGTGAGGCCTGGAACACTCCATCCTCAAATGGTCGCGGCCCAGGGGCAGGTCAAGGCCAGGGTTTGGTACGAGGGCTATGGGGAATGCGGGATGAGTGAGGAAAAGACGGTTTTTACGGGAAGGACTGCGGAAAAGATAGAGATAGTAACACCTTGGGTGCGTTTTACGCTGCGAGACTACCGGCAGAAGTTTGCCCAATCGGCTGAGGAAGAAAAAGCATACCTGGCGCCGTCCCCGTGGGGCCAATGGGGGTGGCTTGCCAAGATAAGCCGGGAAAAGAAGACGGTAATCCTTACGTATTCGTCCCAGGAGGCACTGGAAAAGGCAAGAAACCTGGCCGTAGAAAGGTTGAAAAATCAGCTGGGCTCAGGAGGCAAGGTAATGGACAGCGGGATTAAGGTTCTGTCATCTCCGGCGGAACCGGTAGTCAGGGTGAAAGCGTTCGCCGAGGTGATTGAGGAAATCGGCGTGCCACAACCTATTAATCTGGATACAAATACTCATTAATTGGCAATTCCAAGTATGATATAATGTTTTACGTCAATAGGCGATAAGACAATATGCCCAGTTCGGGCAAGCGGGAGGTCAGGTTTTTGTCGGAAAAGGAAGCCAGGATCAGCATAGAGGATAACCTGGATGCTGCTATATTCTTTGGGGCCAAGGACGCTAATTTCAAGTATCTTGCCAGTATATGCGATGCCGGCGTTAGCGCCAGGGGCGCAGACATCATCATCAAAGGCCGGGAAGAAGAAGTAGATGACACTTACGCTTTGATTCACAGTCTTCTCGATATCGTCAAAAACGAGAAACAGCTTACCATCACCGACATAAACTACATGCGGGAGCTGTTGAAAAAAGGGGAACAACCGCGACACTTGGAGATTGTTTCCGGTACCATACTGACGACTGCTCGGGGTAAGGCGATAAAGGCTAAGACCCTAGGGCAGAAGAAGTACCTCCAGGCTATAATGGACAACGATATTGTATTCGCTATCGGTCCAGCCGGTACCGGCAAGACGTATCTGGCGGTGGTCATGGCGGTCCGGGCTTTAAGGAACAAGGAAGTGAGCCGGATTATATTGGTGAGACCGGCTGTAGAGGCCGGCGAGAAACTCGGGTTTCTCCCCGGGGATCTCATCGATAAAGTAAATCCCTACCTAAGGCCTCTTTACGACGGGCTTTTTGACGTTTTAGGGGTCGACGTGGCCCAGCGGTATATGGACAAAAACATCATTGAGATCGTGCCGTTGGCCTACATGCGAGGTAGAACGCTTAACGACGCTTTCATAATCTTGGATGAGGCGCAAAACACTACGCCGCAGCAGATGAAGATGTTTTTGACCAGACTGGGCTTTGGTTCCAAGGCGGTGATAACCGGAGACGTGACTCAGGTTGATCTTCCCCGGGACAACTTCTCCGGGCTGATCGAAGTACAGAAAATACTGAAAGGCATAAAGGGCATCGCTTTCCAATACTTGTCCAAGGAGGACGTGGTGAGACACCCTTTGGTCCAGCACATTATAGATGCCTATGAGCAGTACGAGGCTGCCGGCGGCGGGGCAACAGGTCCCCGGGAGGAAAGCTGATGATGGGATTTTTGTCGCGGGCCGGGGAATGGGTCGGGAAAAGAGTGATGCAGTTTTTGCGCAGTACCACGACTCGCCGGGTTGTCGGGTACCTGTTTTTTTTCGCCTCGTTGACTTTCATCCTGTTTACGAATTTTCACACCTACGGAGTGCAGTTGCGGGCGGGGCAGATAAGCCCGCGCGACATAAAGTCGCCGGTCACCAGGGTTATCGTGGACGAAACCCGTACCCAAGAACTCAAACGTCAGGCGGCTGAGAAGGTTAAGAACGTTTACCGGGAGGACCCGGGCGCTTCAAGCCAGGCTGCTGCCGAAATGGACCTGTTTTTCCGTCAGATAACGGAACTGATTAAGGCCGAGGGACTCAGCAAAGAAGAAAAGCTCCGCGAGCTTGCCGGAGTAATTCAGAGCGTGGCCGGCGAAAAGAATCTCAAACAGGTTGATTCTAAGGCCGTAGCCGGCTACCTTCTGAATGCGCAGGATGAAGACCTGGAAAAAATGCGGCAGCAGGCTCGCAGGATCTTGTCCCAGGTTATGGACAAGCCGATAACCGAGGAAGCCTTGCCTGCCGTCTACCAGCAGGCGTTCGAGCTGGCCGGTTCTCTGGAGTTTGCCCATGAGGCTGAAGAGGCGATAGGAATAGCCGTGTGTCAGGCTGTGAGGCCCAACATGATATTCGACGCCGAGGCCACCAAGAAGGCCATAGACGAGGCGGTTAACCAGGTCCTTCCTGTACAGAGAACTATAAAACAGAACCAAATCATAATAAGAGCGGGCGACCCGGTGACCAAGGAACACATCGAGATACTGGAGCAGCTAGGACTGCAGCGGAGCGGGAATCTGTGGCTGATATTGGGAGGCACGGCTCTGTTCGTGCTCCTTACTTTCTGGTTGGTCATTGAGTACCTGCGGCGCCATCACCGGGATATCTTACGAGAGGACCGTCTGATGGTTCTTTTGGGGTTGATAGTGCTGGTGGCGGTCCTGTTGGCAAAGGTGGTTACCCTCATTAACATAGGAGGGCGAGCCGACTTAACAGCTCTCAACGGGTATCTCATACCTGCTTCCGTGGGGTCGATGCTGGTTGCCGTTCTCATCGACAGCCGTTTGGCTTATGTAATTGCCATGGTGTTGTCTTTTTACGTGGGGATGATGACCGGAGGCAACCAATTAGGTTTTGCCCTGACTGCTTTCGCAGGAGGCACGGCCGGGGTCTTTGGCATTTCACGCCTGAGCCAAACTTCCGATCTGGCTAAGTCCGGCCTGTACGTGGCGTTGGCCAACGTCGCTGCCATTTTGACTGTGGGGGTGAGTTCGGGTAATCCCGAGTTATCTGTTATCCTTTTCGGCAGTATCATGGGTATCGTCAACGGTTTTCTTTCCGCGGTTTTGCTCATAGGTTTCCTGCCCTATCTAGAATCTGCGTTTTCTATAACCAGCATGATAAAGCTATTAGAACTGTCAAACCCTAACCAGCCCCTTCTGCGCAGACTCTTGGTAGAGGCTCCCGGCACCTATCACCACAGTCTGATGGTAGGGAACCTGGCGGAGGCGGCGGCGGAAGCTATTGGGGCCCAGCCCCTTTTGGTAAGGGTCGGTTCTTACTACCACGACATAGGGAAATTGAAACGCCCGTATTTTTTTATCGAGAACCAGATAGGGTTTGAGAATCCCCACGACAAGATAGCTCCCAGCCTCAGCTCTCTGATCATAACTTCTCACATCAAAGACGGGGTTGAGATGGCCAAAGAAGCGCGTTTGCCCAAGGTCATAGTGGACTTTATCGAACAGCATCACGGCACCAGCCTGGTGAAGTACTTCTACAGCCGTGCTTTAGAAGAAGACGGAATCCAAAGAGTGAACGAAGAGGCTTTCCGTTACGAAGGGCCTAAGCCACAGACCAGAGAGGCGGCTCTCATCATGCTGGCCGATTCGGTAGAAGCCAGTGTTCGCTCGCTTCCGGACGCGAGTCCGGGAAAGATTGAGGGAACGGTCAGACGGATCATAAAGGACAAGTTGAACGATGGCCAACTGGAAGAATGCGATCTGACTTTTCGGGACCTGGCGATCATAGCCGAATCGTTCAGCAAGATACTGAACGGTATTTATCATGCCCGTATCGAGTACCCGGATAACCTGGCCGAGCAGATCGCAGCGAAGGAGGGGCGGCGTGGAAATAACAATAATAAACCGTCAAGAGAAGGTTGATTGGGACCCGGCCCTGGAGGCGACCGTGGCAAAGGCATTAAGAAAAACTGCCGAGATTCACGGGGTTCCTCCGCAAACGGAAGTGAGCCTGGTGCTGGTGGATGACGAGGAAATATCTGCTTTAAACCGGGAATACAGGGACATAGATGCGCCGACCGACGTGCTCTCGTTCGCCTTGACCGAAAGGGGATCGGACGAGCCCGAGTACGAGGTACCCCTTGAAATGGAGGAAGTGCTGGGAGACATAGTGATTTCCCTGGAAACAGCACAAAGACAGGCAACAGAGTATGGCCACGGGCTAGTCCGGGAAACGGCATATCTGGCGGTGCACGGGATGCTGCATCTCCTCGGATATGACCACGAGGACGAAGACGAAAGGAAGAGGATGAGGGCGATGGAGGAGCGGGTTCTGGCCGAGATAGGGTTGGGGAGGCCATGAAGAACCGCAATCTGAAAGAGAGCTTCGCCTGCGCGTGGTCCGGCATCAAGAGCGGTTTTGCAACCCAGCGGAACATGAAGTGGCACGGCTTGGGAGCGGTTGCAGCGGTCGGTCTGGGATGGGCGATGGGCCTGGAACGCTGGGAGTGGGGGCTGCTCTTTTTCTCGATATTTCTGGTGTTGGCCGCAGAACTGATGAACACGGCGGTTGAAAGGACGGTAGATCTTTACACAGACGCCTTCCATCCGGTGGCCAAAGAGGCAAAGAACCTTGCCGCCGGTGCGGTTCTGGTGGCTGCGCTCGCCGCCGCAGTGGCGGGTGTCATCATTTTCGGTCCAAGGCTGTTCGTTATCCTTTTGTGAGGAGGCAGAGCCGGTTGGAGAAAGGTACGGACGCCCGAGGTATTCGGTTAATCGAGGCGGCCAGGGAGGCTGCAAAGCAGGCTTACTGTCCTTACTCGGGATTCAGGGTAGGGGCAGCGTTGCAGGGTTCTTCCGGCAAGATATATACGGGGTGCAATGTGGAAAATGCGTCGTACGGCTTGACCATATGCGCAGAGAGGGTAGCCGTGACCAAGGCGGTTTCCGAGGGGGAAAAGGACTTCACGGTTCTGGCAGTGGTTGGGGACAGCGATGGATTCACCTTTCCCTGCGGGGCCTGTCTGCAGGTTCTGGCGGAGTTTGCCCCTGATCTGGTAATATTGTTGAGCGACGGACGGGGGCGAGTGGCGAGCTTTTCTTTGAGAGAGTTGCTCCCGCACAGTTTTGGTTTGGACAACAGGGAGGAAAAAGATGCAGACTAAGTCGGGTTTTGTGAGTATAGTCGGTAGGCCCAACGTAGGTAAGTCAACTTTCTTGAATACAGTAGTGGGGCAAAAAGTAGCCATCGTGTCGGAAAAACCGCAGACCACGAGGAACCGCATCCAGGGCATATATACCTGCGAAAAGGGCCAGATCATCTTCATTGATACCCCGGGTATTCACAAACCGAGGCATAAACTTGGGGAATACATGGTCCGCGTTGCCCAGTCGACGGCCAGAGAAACCGACTTGATACTGTACATGGTCAGCGCCAAGGACGGAGTGGAAAAGGGCGATGAGGAGGTACTGGACTTTCTGGGTCATATGAAGGCTCCTGTGTTCTTGGTCGTGAACAAGATAGATCTGGTAGACCAAGGGGAACTCGCGCGGTGCATAGAGGCTTTCCAGTCCAGATTCCAGTTTGTGGAGACCTGGCCCATCTGTGCTGTCCTGGGTACTAACGTACATGCGCTTATCGAAAGGATACTGGAGTATCTGCCCGCTGGTCCCTATTACTACCCCCCGGATCAGATAACGGATCAGCCGGAGCGGTTCATCGTGGCCGAACTTATCCGGGAGAAGGCCCTGCACTTTACCCGGGAGGAGGTCCCGCATTCGTTGGCAGTAGAGGTAGAGGAGATGAAAGAACGCAAGGGCAACACCGTCTACATAAGAGCGGTCATTTTTACCGAGCGGGATTCCCAGAAAGCCATCGTTATAGGAAAATCCGGGTCTATGCTGAAGAAAATAGGGGAAGCGGCGCGGCTGGATATTGAAAATCTGCTCGGGTTGAACGTGTATCTTGATCTCTGGGTAAAGGTGAAGAAAGGCTGGAGGAATGCTGAGGGGTATCTGCGGAGTTTTGGTTACAAGTAGCGGGGAGAGGATGAAGTGGAAAGGCACGAAATGAGTCGCTACATCGATTCGACGATGCTCAGACCCGATGCCACCGCGCGGGATATCGTTAAGCTGTGCGAAGAGGCGGTTCGATACCGGTTTTATGCGGTGTGCGTCAATCCCAGCCGGGTCGAATTGGCGGCCAGGTGCCTGCGGGGGGAAACGGTCAGATTATGTACAGTGGTAGGATTCCCTTTAGGGGCTGACGTGGTGCCGGTCAAACTAAAGCAGGTAGATGCGGCAATGAAGGCCGGGGCTTGTGAGGTAGATGCGGTCATGAACATAGGCCTTTTCAAGGACAAAGAGTACCGCGCGGTGGAGGAAGAGGTACAGTCCCTTTCTCAGGCTGTGCACGAGGCAGGGGGAGTTGTCAAGATCATAGTTGAGACCGGCTGCCTCGAGCGCGAAGAGATCGAAATAGCCACCAGTCTGGTTGCCGCTGGCGGCGCCGATTTTATCAAGACCTGCACCGGTTTCGGGCCCAGAGGAGTTACCCTTGAGGATATCTCCATCATACGGAGCGTAGCCCCAGAGTCCCTGAAGATCAAGGCCTCTGGGGGAATCAAGACTTACAGGCAGGCTCTGGAGTTAATAAAACTCGGCGTTAACCGTATCGGCACCAGCCAGGCGGCTGCCCTGGTGAGCGCGGGGTAAGTTTACCAAGTTAACGGTTGCAGGCAGGGTACTGGACTAGGAGTTTTTGACGGTTTGGTTTGAACTTAATAAACTTCGGGGAATAATAGAGCTATCTGAGCGAGAAAGGAGCTGACAGGGTGGTCAGACCTCAAACGATCGTCCTGACTTTCTTGGCTTTGATAGCTTTTATATCACTGGCTCTGGGGTGGGAGCTTCACACAGAGGCGGAGATGAAAAAGGCCAGGGGCGATTTTATTGCGGCCCTGGAACGGTTTGAGGAAAAGGGGCAGGCACCTCCTGAGATGGAGCGGTTGCCTTGGGCGGCTCAGTACATGTACCTGAAGTCCAGAGTATACCCGGAACGGGAAAAGGAACTGGATAAGGCCGGCCTGGCTGTGGGCCGAATGAAAAGTTGCGCCCAAAGGTTAATACGGCCCGATAGGCGGACGGCGGCGGCTGAATATGTGGGAGTAGCAGAACGGCTGTTGGAGCTTACGCAGGAAATGTGGGCCAATGAAAAGGCAGTAGACGCGGCGTATTTTGCCCGAGACTGGGATAAGAGGCAAAAGCTAGCTTTAGAACGATCGGGGCTGGTTGAAAGATACCAGGAACAGAGGGGCCGGGAAAGACAGAAGTGGAAGGAGACCGGGTTGTAGGGGTTGATAATTCAGAACTGGTGTCATGATGACTCTCTTGCGTAGACGGGGACGTACGAAAGACAGGTGCGGGATGATGGGAAGAGGCTACTTTTGTTGGTCATATTTCTGGCAGGGTACCTGTATCTTGCGGTAGAAACTGATTGGCCCTGGGTGAAAAACACAGCGTACTATCAGGTTCTGGACATCTACGGAAGGGCAGCAGCAGCTCAGGCCGAGTTGCAGACCATAGCAAACCCCGGTCTGAGGAAAGTAGGCTCGGCGGGTCGGAGAGGCGCACATCCGGACCCAGTTGATGCTGGCATCAGAATTATGGACTGGAAGGAGCTCTTGCAGGGGGAAAATAAGGCCGGGGCAGGGATGACAATCGCTGTAATAACACCGGAAGCCAAAGCTTCAGACCGGAAGCTGGCCCGGGCGGTAATCGGTAAGCCGGTGGATTTGCTGGTGGAATGCTCGCGGATGGACAAGTGGCATACAACGGCTGAAGGCTGGCGCAGTTTAGCCAGGATGAGGGCCAAATGTTTGCGGGTGGTGGTGTTCGACGGGGGCCATCACATTTCTACCCTGGGGACTTGCCCCGACATCATCCTCGTTCCTGCAGTGAACGGTTACGCCGCTCATTCCTATATTGAAAACCGTTGAACCCTTGCGGGTTCCGTGGGTTCGAATCCCACCTCCTCCGC
>CAYONS010000023.1:0-26872 GCA_964405385.1 uncultured Syntrophothermus sp. | reverse complement strand
GGGAGATTGCCCGAAAGCTCGGTATTTCCCGCTCGTATGTTTCCCGGATTGAGAAACGAGCTTTGAAAAAGCTTATAAGAGAGATTAACCTGGACGTTCTTTCGGTTTGATCGTGGGGCGGGCCTGAACGGTCTCCGAGACAGCAGCTTTTGAGGGACAGGCCGCTTCGGCAACCGGGTAAGACGGGCTAACAAAGCGACACAAAAACGATACTTCAGAAACGGCAGAGGAGGCTCCCGTGTTTAAGATATTACACCCTGACATATGCGTGGATTCGGTATTGGATATTCCGTTGGAAGAATTGGAACGAAGAGGCATTACCTCGTTTATCTTGGATCTCGATAACACCATGACGGAATGGAACAACAACGAGGTTAAACCGGAGATTATAGCCTGGGTCGATAAACTGAAGAAAACAGGGGCTAAGGCTTGTATCGTGTCCAACAACAAGGAAAGCAGGGTTAGGGCGGTAGCCCAGGTACTTGATGTTCCGTACGTATGCCGGGCGGGTAAGCCTCTGGGGCGGGCTTTTCGCCGAGCCCTTGACAAGCTGGGATCCAGGCCCGAGGAGACTTCAGTGGTAGGAGACCAGGTGTTTACGGATGTTCTGGGAGGAAACCTCATGGGAATGCTGACCATACTGGTTTCGCCCCTAAATCCCCGTGAGTTCATAGGAACCAGGCTATTCCTGAGGAGTCTGGAAAGGCTGGTAAGAAGGTCAAAGATGAGGGAACGAGAAGGTGAATGAACCGCAAGACCGTCCCTGTGGCAATAGAGGTGAGGTTATGGCGATGCAGGTCAAGTCCGATACCAAAGTGTTGGGGATAATAGGGAATCCCTTGGCCCATTCTCTTTCTCCTCAGATGCACAACCGGGCGTTGGAACACTTGAAGCTCAATTACGTTTACGTTCCCTTTTTGGTGGACAAGCAAGCCCTGAAATATGCGGTTGAAGGGCTGCGTGCGCTTGGGGTTGTGGGGGTAAACGTGACGATTCCTTTCAAGGAAGCTATTATCGAGTACTTGGATGACATTTCCCAAGAAGCGCGGTGGTGCGGAGCCGTCAATGTCGTAAAGAACGTAGAAGGAAAGCTAATCGGGCACAATACTGACGGAGCCGGATTTATGGCTTCGCTCAAGGAAAAGGGATTACGGTTGCCAGGCGCGAAGGTAATAGTCTTAGGCGCGGGAGGAGCAGCCAGGGCCATTACCTATTATCTGGTCCAAGCCGGGGTAAGAACGCTGATTTTGGTAAACCGGTCGGTGGACCGGGCCCAAAGTATAGCCCGGCA
Organism: uncultured Syntrophothermus sp.; assembly: GCA_964405385.1. Lineage (GTDB taxonomy): Bacteria > Bacillota > Syntrophomonadia > Syntrophomonadales > Syntrophothermaceae > Syntrophothermus. Next base: position 25,581 of record CAYONS010000023.1, on the reverse strand, counting down.
GTTAGGGGCTATTTCCTCCGTTCCCATCCGGACCTTGGGGTGGAACGCAGACGAATTGGAGCAGGCGGTGAGCGAAGCCGACGTGTTGATAAATACAACGCCTGTCGGTATGTATCCCGATACGGGCAGGATGCCCCCCGTTAACCCTCATTGGTTTCATTCCCGGTTGGTGGTGTGTGACGTGGTCTACAATCCGATTGAAACCGAGTTGTTGCGGCAGGCAGCAGCCAGGGGGCTGAAAACTGTGGACGGGATAGGGATGTTCGTACACCAGGGGGCTTTGGCTTTCCGGCTCTTTACGGGAGTTGAGGCTCCTTTGGACGTTATGCGCGAGGTGGTCATCGATTCTCTCTCTCGGAACAAGACAAAGAGCTAAGACTCAGGGAAACGACAAAGGTTTTACCTTGCTGGAAATATTGGTGGTTATGGCCCTTTTGGGGATATTGGCCTTGACCGCTGTGCCCAGGTTTAACGCGGTTTACGATTACATAGAATTAAGAAAAGATGCAGCGGAAATAGCAAGACAGCTCAGGCTGGCTCGGCACCGGGCAGTAGCAACTATGCAAGCAAACCAGGTACGCTTTTATCCTGATCTGCAGCGCTACCGGGTATACCAGCCGACGGAAAGGACTTACTACCTCAGTTCCGGCGTGAAATACGTGTACGTAAGCTTCCCTAAAGATTCCCGAGGTTGGATTATATGCCAGTTCAGTCCTTTGGGAGTGCCGACAGCCGGAGGAACCGTGGCATTGGAAAACCGCCGGGGACAGAGGCTCTACGTTGTGGTCAACCCCGTGGTCGGGCGCGTTCGGGTATCTTCTACGCCCCCGATGGAATGAGTTAGTCGAGGAACTCTTGAAATCATATAGAATAGAATAGCAAGTTTGGGCTATTCGGAGTTTAATTTGGCTGATTGAAGGCGGTGTCGGTATTGTCGCTGGTGTTTGATTCCCTGTTCATATTTTTTGCCCGGATCATTGACGTTTCTTTGGGAACGGTACGGATGATTCTGACTGTTCGCGGGGAGCGGTATCTGGCCGCAGGTATCGGTTTTTTCGAGATTATGGTGTACATCGTGGCTTTGGGTAAGGTGATTAACAGTTTGCACGACCCCCCTAGGCTCCTAGCCTATTGTCTGGGCTTTGCCAGCGGTGTTGTGGTTGGAATAGTGATTGAGGAGAAGCTGGCGCTCGGCTACCGGGGACTTCAGGTGATAACCGACTGCGCCAACAACGACCTGGTCGAATACTTGCGAGAACAAGGTTTCGGGGTAACGACGTGGGAAGGCAGTGGCCGGGAAGGGCAGAAACTGGTGGTAAATATCTTTTTAAAAAGGAATCTTGCGGAAAAGACGGCGGAGAAGATCCAGGAGCTGGACCCCAACGCTTTCATAGTTTTCCTGGAACCTAAATATTTTCGCGGCGGGTATATCAAAAAGTAGGGGGCGGTAGAGTGCTGAGGTTTTTGACAGCGGGAGAATCCCATGGACCGGCTCTCGGGGGTATAATAGACGGTATTCCTGCCGGTCTTGAGATAAGTGAGGATTATATCGACAGCCAGCTTACGCGACGCCAAAAAGGACACGGGCGCGGCAGAAGAATGGCCATTGAGTCCGACAAAGTCAAGATATGTTCCGGTGTTAGGCATGGCAAGACCCTGGGAAGTCCTATTTTTCTATTGATCGAAAATCGGGATTACCCCAACTGGCAGGAGGTAATGTCTGCCAGCGGCCCGAGCACTGAGGAAAGACAGGTGTTAAGGCCGCGTCCCGGGCACGCGGATATGGCCGGCGGGATGAAGTACGGTCATCAGGATCTGCGAAATGTGCTGGAGAGGGCCAGTGCGCGCGAAACAGCTATGCGAGTAGCAGTAGGGGCTGTGTGTCGGCGGCTTTTGGAAGAGCTGGGAGTAAAGATATACAGCCAGGTCATAGCCATAGGCAGGGTTCGAGCTGAGGCCCAGGTGATAGATAATGATAACTTCGTCCAGTTGATGGACATGGTGGATTCATCGCCTGTTCACTGTTGCCATCGAGAGGCGGAGGCCAGGATGGTGGCCGAGATAGACGAAGCGCGTGAAAAAGGAGAGTCATTGGGGGGTTGTTTCGAGGTTGGGGTCTTGAATATTCCCCCGGGCCTCGGGAGCTATGCTCAGTGGGACCGGCGGCTTGATGCCCTGTTGGCGGGTGCTCTCGTGAGCATTCCGGCGGTCAAGGCGGTTGAGATAGGGGACGGGGTGGCATCGTCCGCAAAGTTTGGATCCCAGGTTCACGACGAGATCACTTATTCTCCGCAGAAGGGGATTACCCGCAGAACCAACAGGGCAGGCGGCATTGAGGGTGGGGTGAGCAACGGGGAGACTGTCTGGGCTAGGTGTTACATGAAGCCCATCCCCACCCTTTACAACCCTTTGACCAGCGTAAACATTCGTACCTGGCAGGAGGAACAAGCCCAGATAGAGAGATCAGATATATGCGCTGTCCCGGCGGCTGCTGTCATCGGCGAGGCGGTGGTGGCCTGGGTTATGGCAGGGGTTTTTCTAGAGAAGTTCGGCGGCGATACTTTGGAAGAGATCAAAGCCGCTTATCACCGTTATCTTGATTACTTGAGAAGGGTTTGGAAATGGGAAAGAATATCGTTTTAATTGGATTCATGGGAACCGGTAAATCGACTATTGGGCAAAGGTTGGCCCGCAGGCTGGGTATGGTGTTTGTCGATACCGACCGCGAAATCGAGGCTATTACCGGAATGACAGTGGCCGAAATTTTCAAAAAGCACGGGGAAAAACGTTTTCGCTCCGAAGAGAAACTCTTGGCCCGAAAACTGGCTCAGAAGCAGGGGTTGATCATATCTTGTGGAGGAGGTATGCCCCTGGATCCGGAGAACATGGAACTACTGGGGGCTAACGGTATCATAGTAAGGCTTAAGGCGGATCCTCTAGACGTTTGGGCAAGAGTAATGAAGAAACGGCGTGTTAGGCCGCTCATTGGTCGGAATCTGACCTTAGAAGGACTTAAGGCCATGATGGCCGAAAGAGAACGGTACTACCAGTGTGCTCATTTTACGGTGGACACAAGTGCCGACGGAATCGAGGAAGCGGTTAACAAGATAATTCTTTCTTTGAAGGAGCTTTGCGATGACGAAAGTCAGGGTGAATCTGGGAACGAGGAGCTATGATATTCATATCGGAGCCGGTATTTTGGGAAAGAGCGGTCAGATAATTAAAGAAGCGGCTCGAAGCCGACGCCTTTTTTTGGTCAGCAACCCCACAGTTTTCTCGCTTTATGGAGAAAATGTGGTCACAAGCTGCGAAGCTTCGGGGATGTACGTAGCCACGGCTCTCATACCGGACGGAGAAGAATATAAGACCATGGAACAGGCAGAGAAGGTTATCGGACAAGCCATCAAGTACGGAATCGACCGGGAGTCTCTTTTGATTGCCTTGGGAGGCGGGGTAGTGGGAGACCTTGCCGGATTCGTGGCTGCCGTCTATCAAAGGGGTATAGACTTCGTGCAGATCCCTACTACTCTTTTGGCTCAGGTTGACAGCAGTGTCGGAGGTAAAGTAGCGGTTAATCACCCCTGCGGCAAGAACATGATTGGAGCTTTTCACCAACCGAGAGCGGTTGTGGTCGATGTGCGCACCCTTTTGACTCTTCGAAAACGGGAATTTGCTGCGGGAATGGCCGAGGTTGTTAAATACGGGATAATTTTGGACAGGGAGTTTTTTGACTATCTCGAAAACCATGTTTCTGAGATCGAAGAGCGAAATGAAGTGGTGATGGAGCACATCATCAAGCGGTGTTGCGAGCTTAAAGCGATGGTGGTAGAAGAGGACGAGACCGAGCAGGGGCTGAGAGCCATCTTGAACCTAGGACATACCTTCGGCCATGCTCTTGAGACCTTGACAGGGTACACTTCGTTTCTGCACGGGGAAGCAGTGGCCATAGGAATGGTGTTGGCCTGCACCCTCGCCCACGTATTGGGGCAGATGAGTTGGCAGGAGATGGAACGGGTGACACGTCTTTTGGCAAGCCTGGGGCTTCCTGTAATGTGTCCGCCGCTGGATGGAGAATCGGTGCTGGACGCTATGTACCGGGACAAGAAGACTAAAGGAGGAAAACTGCGTTTGGTCTTGCCCTGCGGCATAGGTCGAGCGGTGGTAAGGGAAGATGTAGACGACGAACTGATTCGTAAGGTGCTCTCAAGCAAGAGATAAGAGGTCTGTGCAAATCTGCGGCTACAATTTGTGAGGAGAAAGGTGTTATGCAGTTTCGCAGGACTCTTGGAGATGTACTGAGAGAAGCGGGAATGATTACATCTGGTCAACTGGCCTCCAGTCTACAGGAAAAGGACAAGACCGGGGAACCGTTGCACAATATTTTGGTGAGAAGGGGCTATATATCCGAAGAAGAGATAGTAAATACCTTGAGCACGATGCTGGGCATCCCTTCTGCCCGGCTGGACGCCAGGATGATAGAGCCGGATGCGTTGCGCCTGGTTCCTGAATACCTGATTTGGCGCCACCAAATCCTTCCTCTGAGCCGGCATGGCCGCCGTTTGTCTCTGGCCATGGCTGACCCCCTCAACTATGAAGCGATAGAAGAGGTGGCGCAAGCTACGGGGCTAGAAGTGGTTCCGGTCATAGTCAGACAAAACGAACTGACTTGGGTAGCGGGGCAGTATACTTTCTGGGGAGCGAACAGTACGGGCCTCAGTCCCCGGTTAGACGATGCTTCAGCGGTGAGAATTGTCGACTCTGTTCTGAATCAGGCTTTTCACGCTCAGGCCAGCGACATCCATATTCAGCCGGAAAAAGAAACGGTAAAGGTCAGATTCAGAGTGGACGGACTGCTTTTCGAAGTGTTGCGCCTGCCCGCCGATATCGGTCCGGCTCTTGTCTCACGTATCAAGGTTATGGCGGGTCTTGACATTTCGGAAAAACGTTTTCCTCAAGACGGAAGAATCCGGGCTGAGATGGAGGGTCACAGCATCGATATTCGGGTGGCCGTCATTCCTGCAGTTTACGGGGAACAGGTTGTGCTGCGAATCCTGGACAAGACTCGGGGGATTATTGACCTTGAAGGGCTGAGGCTCTTGGGAAGCAACCGGGAACGTTTCATGTCACTGCTCGCATCTCCTAACGGCATTGTCTTGGTTACCGGACCTACCGGAAGCGGAAAGACCACGACCCTTTACAACATGCTGCGTTTTCTCAATTCTCCCGAACGAAGCATAATAACCCTGGAAGATCCTGTCGAATACTCCCTTCCTGGCATCACTCAGATTCAGGTTAATCCCCGGATAGGGTTTTCTTTTTCCGACGGGCTCCGGGCCGTATTTCGCCAGGACCCGGATGTCATCATGGTAGGAGAGATCAGGGATACGGAAACGGCGCACCTGGCGGTGCAGGCAGCAATGACCGGCCATTTGGTGCTTTCGACTCTCCACACCAATACAGCTGCCGGCAGCGTAACCAGACTGCGGGACATGGGAATTGAGCCTTATTTGATATCCTCTTGCCTCAGGGGGGTTGTGGCTCAGAGGTTAGTGCGGATGGTTTGTCCTCGATGTTACGAGGAGTATGGCTTGGATGAACCTACGGCAGTAAGGATAGGTTTACCGGAGTTAACCGGGGTCAAATTTCGTAGGGGCCGTGGCTGTAACTCTTGCCGCATGACCGGTTATTACGGCAGGGTAGCCTTGCAGGAGGTGCTGGTATTTAGCCAGTCTTTGCGGATGCTGGCATTAAGCGAATCCATCACCGAGGAAGAGCTGGAAACGGCGGCGCGGGCTCAGGGAATGGTGACCTTGCTGGAAGACGGGATTAATAAGGCCAAGGAGGGCTTGACCAGTCTGGAAGAGGTTGTGCGGGTGGTTTATCTTGGAGGCTGAAAAGAAAGCGAGGATGCCGGTTTATAGCAAACTCTCCGGCCCGAAAAAGGCCAAATATTGCCGGGAACAAGGTGCAGTTCTTGTGGTCACTTTGCTCCTGACACTTGTGCTGTTGGTCGTCACGAGTGCGGTGGGCAACATCGTGTTTTGCGAAAAAATGATGTCCAGCTATTGCCTGGCTTCGGAAAAAGCTCTAATGATGGCAGACAGCGGCGTGGAGACCGTCCGGGCCCGGCTGGCCCGAGATATTGCGGGCCTCCTGAGTGATGGCCGGTACACACTTGAATTCGAACAGGGGACGGTTTCGGTCACAGTGACGGCTCCTAACGGAAACGGGTTGATCGAGGCGGCATCCCAGGCGGTTCTCACAAACGGAATAAAGAAAAAGGTCACTGCGGAATTCGGTATTGCCCCTTGGGTGGGTCTTACGGCCCAAAGAGTCCAGGTGTCGGCAGAGGGGACCTGTATTGTTAGGGGAAACGCAGCAGTACAAAAGGTGGAAGGGAACTACCAGCAGGAGGGAAACAGGTATTCGGGGTTCGCTGTCTCGCGCGTAGACATAGACGCGTTTAAGCGGTTGGCTCAGGCTTTCCCCGGTGACTGGAGAGTCTATTCTGGCAACACGACCTTGAAGGCTCAGGATTTCGAGCTGTGTCGAAACATCCTGGTTGAAGGTAACGTGAGTCTTGATCAAGGAATCGCAGGCTGTCCGGAAGGCAGCCTGCTCATCTCGAGCGGGACAGTGAACATATCCCCCGGTGAGGCACAAGGCAGACAGGAGTTGGCCTTGAGCGTTATCTCTGCCGGTGACCTTGTGGTATCGGCAAGTCAGAGCGGGGTCCTGGTCCCCAGGGGATATCTTCATTCCAATACGAGGATTATTTTCGATGTAGCGGCGAGGGACGAACCGCTGACGGTTTACGGTATGGTGATTGCCGGTGAAGTGCTCATAAATTCCGGCTCCAGCTTTACTCTTGATGAAGAAAGAAGTGTAATAACGAGCAATGAACTGTTGAAGGAAACCGTGCTGGGAAGCATGGTCTCGTACCAGGAAGTTCCTGTATAGGTGGGGACGCGGCGTTGATCGGGAGTTTGCTGAAAAGGAGAGAAGGGGTCGGGCTTGACCTCGGCAGCCAGAGCATAAAGGCAGTGCAGTTGAGGAGGGAAGGGGGAGAATATACCCTCGTAGCTTGGGGGAAAGTTCCGGTTCCCCCCGGCGCATTCGACCGGGGATTGATAAAGAACCGGGGCGCAGTAGCCGGGGCCATAGAAAGGCTGTTCGAGGAAAGAGGCTTCACCGGCCGGAAGGTGATTACAGCTTTGCCTGCTTCCTTATGTTTCGTTAAACACCTGTTCTTGCCTCCCCTTGGGACAAGAGAGCTAAGACGGGCGGCTCGTTTGCAGGTGGAAACTTATCTTCCTTGGGTTAAGGAAGACGCGGTCATCGATGTTGCCGCCTTTGGGGAACCCCGTAAAGGCCAAGAGATTGAAGCCTTGGTAGTGGCGGCACGGAAAACCGCGGTACTTGAAATTGAAAGGACATTGCGAGAAGCCGGGCTTATTCCGGCAGCGGCGGAAATAACGCCCTTGGCATGCTACCGGTTGCTGAAAAGCGAGTGCGACGACGCCGGAATTCTTCTCGTGGATATGGGAGCAAGCGGGCTTCAGTTCGCCTATTTCGCCCGGGGACGGCTTAAAATGGTCAGAAGCATTGCTTTGAGCCGGACTGATTACGAGGGCCCGATGGTGTTGGAGGGTTTATCCCAGGAAATCCGTAAAACCTTGGAGTACGCGCAGGTGCAGCAGCTTGCCGTTGAACCGACGAGGATTGTGATTACAGGGGGAAGGGCCGAAATTGACGGGATTGATGATAAACTTCAGTCTTTCTTGCCTTACTGGCAGGTGTCGAACATTCAGGAATTGACAAGTTTCTCGGGGATGCCGGATTTCGCGAAGCTGCTCGGGCCGTCCTACGCGGCTGCTCTGGGAATGGCCTGGAGGGGGTTATAACCTGTATGGGTTCGGATGTGCGGATCAACTTGCTGGTCTCGCAGGGGAAGACGGGCTGGTGGACAGACAAAAGGTTCTGGGCGGTGGTTTTGGTTTTGTTATCGTACCTGGTGATGGGGGGAATGGCTTACAGCTCTTTTCAGGAAAAACAGCAGGCGGAAAGGGAGAATAAGGCTTTATCAGAGGACCTTGGACGGGGACGGGATACTTTGCCGTCCCGGTCGAATGCGGCGGCTTACCAACAGGAGATTGTAAAGAAGTCTGATGAGATAAAAAGAATAAAGGAAAACAGGATACTGGTTACCGAGGCCTGTCGCGAGGCGGCTCGGATCTTGCCTCCCGATGTTGATGTCAGCGAGTTTTCGGTCGATGAAACCGGCCTATCGGCAAAAGGGGAGGGGCAGGATATTGAAAGGATTGCCTTTATTCTTGAAGGTTTTTCTCGATCTTCGCTGTTTGAGGCAGTTCGATTGATGAGATGCGAAGAGACGGCAGGCGGCAGAATCCTTTTTTCTGTCAGAGCTGAATGGTCGGCGAGAAAGAACGGTGAATAGGCATGGATATGAATCGGCTCAGAGAACTGTCCCTGTTGGTAATAGTAGTTATCTCATGGGTTTTGTTCTATAATTGTTTCTACGAGCCGTTGCGGGAAGAAACTTCAAGGATTAAAGCGAACAACACGCGTCTGGAAAAACAAATGCAGGAAGCGCAAAACCGCTCTCGCAGCCGGCAGGCGACCAATGAACAGCTAAATCGTCTGGTTGCCCTCCACAAGGAGAATGTCCTGCAGGTGCCCGATAAACCGGGCAAAGGCGAGCTCTTAGTATACCTTGCTGAAACAGCTCGAGCTAACGGAATTCGCCTTGCTGCGGTTCAGGAGACTGAGGGAAGGGCGCGTGTCGAGGGGCCTTTTCCCAGCTATCGACTCTGTCTGCGATTGAAGGGAAGATACGAGAATTTGTGGACGTTTCTGCGAGAGCTGGAAACAGGGACAAGACTGATATCGATAAAAAAGATCAGACTATACGCGGAACGGGAGGCTAATCCAACGAAAACGGGTTTTGCGCTGATGAGGGACGGATCTGGCGCGGTGCGCTCGAGCCAAGATGCCGGGCCAGGGGAAGCAGGGACCATGGGGCTTGAAGCTGGAAATTTCAACATTTTGGTGTGTGAATGCGACCTGGTCGTGTATTTTGACCCGAGTTCGCCAAAACTAGAATGAAATAGTGAGACGTGGGCAATAACTCGTGAGTCTGCCAGAAGAAGGCTGGCAACACCGGTGCCGAAGAGAGGTGAAAAAGAATAATGATCGACCGGGAATTGGTAGAAAAAGTATTGAAGTCTTTGATGAGAAAAGGAGTTGAGTTTGCCGAGCTCTACGTGGAAAACCGCAAGGTGACGAGCGTTTTGTGCGAAGATAATAAAATAGAACGAGTTCACGGCGGAAACGAGATGGGAGCAGGCATCAGGGTGGTGAGTGAAGGGAACACGGCTTATGCTTTTACCAATGACCTTTCCCCAGAAAGCCTGTTGAACGCCGGCTCAGTCGCAGCCCACGTAGTTAGAAACGCAGGGGAAGAAAAAGACGTTGCGCTTAATTTTAAGGTCCTGAGGCCCGAATTTAAACTTACCGTTATTCGGCAGCCGTCGATGGTCGGTTTTGACGTTAAGATACAGGAGGTTTTGGCTGCCAACGAGGCGGCTCGAGGATTGGGACCTGACATCAAGCAGGTGACCGTTGGGGTTGCCGATATTGAACGGAAGGTGCTCATCGCAAATTCAGACGGAGATTGGGTGGAAGATGAGACGGCCAGGGTGCGATTTGCCGTCAATGTAGTGGCTGCCAGAGACGGAGTCATACAAACCGGTTATGAAGCCTTAGGGGCAGTGAAGGGTTGGGAACTACTGGAGGAGCAATCGGGAGCCGAGCTGGCGAGGAAAGCTGCCGCCAGGGCTTTGCTTATGCTGGATGCGAAACCGTGTCCCGCCGGAAGGATGACAGTGGTGATGTCCTCGGAAGCGGGGGGGACCATGGTGCATGAGGCCTGCGGCCATGGTTTGGAAGCGGATTTGGTACAAAAAGGGCTGTCGGTATACCGGGGTAAGCTGGGGCAAAGGGTGGCCTCGGAATGCGTCAGCGTAATTGATGATGCAACTTTGCCGGGAAATTACGGGAGTTTCTCTTTTGATGACGAAGGAGTTAAAGGTGCAAGGAAGGTGCTTATCGACCGCGGGATTCTGGTGGGGTACATGTATGACCGTTTGACTGCACGAAAGGAAAACCGGCAGTCGACTGGTAACGGGCGAAGGGAGTCGTACCAGCACAAGCCCATTCCCCGCATGACCAACACCTTCATCGCACCGGGAAGAGACGATCCCGAGTCCATTATCAGAAACACGGCGCGCGGCCTTTTCGTTCGGAAGATGGGCGGAGGACAGGTGAACACCACCAACGGGGATTTTGTCTTCGAGGTCCAAGAAGGCTACATCATAGAAAACGGGGAAATAAAGCACCCGGTCCGGGGAGCCACTCTTATCGGTAACGGGCCTGAGGTGCTCAACAATATAGACATGGTGGGATCAGACCTGGGATTTGCCATTGGTCAGTGCGGTAAGGATGGACAGGGGGTGCCGGTTTCCGATGCCCAGCCCACGATTCGCATACGGGAGTTGACGGTCGGAGGAACGGCCCTGTGATACGAGGTTTTAAGCCAAGAAGGTGGTGCTGTGATGCAGGAAATATTAGTGAAGACAGGAGAGATGGTGGTCGAAAAGGCTCTGAAAAAGAAGGTAGAAGCAGAGGCCTACCTTCTTTACAACCGGGAATTGACTATAGAGGTAGCCAACGGAGCTGTAGAGACCCTGAAAGAGGCAGAAGAGGTGGGCTTTGGGATAAGGGTTATACGAGAAGGCAGGGTCGGGTTTGCTTACAGCACTGGCACGGACGGTAAGACCGTGGATCAGGTTCTGGATCAGGCTATTGAAAGCGCGAGATTTACTGCAGGGGACGAGAACAATGTAATGCCGGTAGCCCAGGGGGGATACCCGGATCTCGATGTATACGATCCGGAACTGCGCCAGGCTACCATCGAGGAGAAGATGGAAATAGCCCGGGAGCTAGAATCAGCCGCTTTAGCTTACGACCGGAGGATCAAGGTGATTGAGAAAGCTGCCTACGAAGATTCCGAGTTTGCAGTGGCTATCTATAATACCAACGGAATCAAGGCTTTCGGGAGAGGAGCTTTTTGCACGCTGTACGCCTACCTGGTTGCAGAAGAGGATACGGATGCCCAGACCGGTTTTGGGTACGCGGCGGCGAGGCGGACGCGAGACCTCGATCCCAGGCTGGTAGGAAGAGAAGCGGCCAGCAATGCAGTGCGGATGCTGGGGGCCAGAAAGATCAGTTCCAGATCCGTACCCTGCGTATTGGAACCTTACCCGGTCGCCCAATTTCTGGGGACTCTAGTCAACTCCGTAAACGCCGATTCTGTGCAGAAAGGAAAATCTTTTTTCCGGGAGAAGATTGGCCAGAAAGTGGCGGCTCAGGAATTTACTCTGGTGGATGACGGGACTGTGTCACAGGGTATCGCCAGTTTCCCGTTCGACGGGGAGGGGGTGGCCGCCCAGCGAACAGTCTTGATCGACAGAGGGGTATTGAGGGGATTTTTGCACGATACCTATACGGCCAGCAAAGCCAAAACCAAGTCGAGCGGAAATGGGGTTAGGGGATCTTTTCGCACCCTGCCCGGAGTCGGTATAACCAATTTCTTCGTTCAACCAGGGAGCCACCCTCCGGGCAAGCTGATTGAAGAGGTGTCCCAGGGGCTTTTGGTGACTGAGGTGATGGGGATACACACGGCGAATCCCATTTCAGGGGATTTTTCCGTAGGGGCGGCTGGTATTCTTATCGAAAACGGTGAGTTGAAAAGACCGGTCCGGGGTATCACTATCGCTGGAAACCTGCAGGATTTCTTGCAGGGCGTAGAAGGGATAGGAGAAGACCTCCGATTTTTCGGGGGAGTGGGAGCTCCTACTCTAAGGGTGAGAGGATTGAGTATCGCGGGGGAGTGAAATGAGACGCACTATCTGGGTAATAAACGGGCCGAACCTTAATTTGTTGGGGAGCCGGGAACCGGAGCTGTACGGGAATGTTAGCTTGGAAGAGTTGAACCAGGATTTGCGGGTTTTGGCGGATAGACTTGAGATTGACATAGAATTCTTCCAATCTAACCACGAAGGTGAAATAATAGACCACGTACACGCAGCGCAGGGAAAAGCCGACTTTATCATTCTTAACGCCGGGGCTCTAACCCACTATAGTATTGCCCTTTATGACGCTCTGAAAGCCGTCCGGGTCCCAGTCATCGAGGTGCACCTTACCAATCCTTACACACGGGAAGAGTTTCGCCACCGGTCCTTCGTGGCTCCGGTTGCCGTGGGCGGTATTTTCGGCTTCGGTGTGCTCAGTTACCGTCTGGCGGTTGAAGCGGCTTACCGGTTGCTGCTGCAAGAATCAGCCACAGATGATTTTTAGACGCTGATTAACGCAGACCCCCGTGATACCTCCGGGTATCACCACTAGAGAAGGAAAACACAGCTATGTTCTCAGAAGTGTTAGCCGGCTCGCTCCAAGACTCCTCGCCTGCAACACATCGGCTCACTTCGGTGCGATCCGGCACTCAGGAATAACTCGGCACGCAAATCCGCTGCATACAAGAGAGATTCTCGCTGCACGCCGGTCCTGAGTGCCGGACGCCCGGCTAACACTCCTGTCGCAAAGTCTTTTCGGGGCAGACGCTCATGACACCTTTCGGTGTCACCACTAGAGAGTGAAAACCGCGAGTTACCAATGGGCGGTATTGCTGTCATTATACTTGTTCATGGTGCTACAATCCAAAGGCGGTAATTCTACATCAAATCTGCGTTAATCAGCGTCAAAAATAATATCTGCCCGGCACTCAGTGATAACTTGGTGCCATAATGAAGATACCATGGGGTACAAAGTTCGGAGCTGGCGTACGTCGAAAGAAAGTCACGCCTGAGTGCCGGGTCTGTGTTAATCACGGCCCAACTGTGTACATCCGTGGCTATTTCGGGGGCGAACGCAAGTGAAAGAAACGAGACGGGGCTTTTTTTGGGGGGATGGCAAGGCTTGGGTGACAAAGGCACAAGAAGAATAGACGACCTAAGGCGGCTGATGGAAAGTCACGGGCTGGAGGCGATGGTGGTTACAAAGAGGGAGAATCGCTTCTATCTCTCGGGCTTCACGGGAACAGACGGCGTGGTCCTGGTGACCGGTGATCGAGTGGTAGTGGTAACCGACCGGAGATACACGGAACAGGCCCGGTACGAGTGCCAGGGTTGGGAAGTGGTAGAGGCGGGTACCGATTATTTTGAGGTTATTGGGGAGTTGATACACGGGCTGGGTCCTGTTGGTTTTGAGAGCCGGCACGTTACCTATGATCAATACCTGAAGCTCTTCAGCTTAGCCGGCGATAAGCTGCGGCCGGAGAGAGGGCTGGTCGAAGAATTGCGCAAAGTTAAGGACGATGCGGAAATTGCCAACATCCGGAGGGCTGTGGCCATAGGGGATGAGGCGTTCGGCGACCTTTTGAAAATGCTCGGTCCGGGATGGTCAGAACGGGACATCGCCTGGGAGATGGTGAAGCTCTTGCGGCAGAAGGGATGTTCCAAAGAGGCGTTTGACATTATCGCTGTTTCCGGGTACCGGGCTTGCCTGCCTCATGGTCAACCGACCGACAAACGGCTGGAGCCGGGAGAAATGCTAACGTTGGATTTTGGCGGCTTTTACTCGGGTTACGCGGGGGATACCACTAGGACAGTGGCCATCGGTGAGGTTTCTAGCCGCCTCAGGGAGGTGTACGATTCGGTGCTTGAAGCTCAGGTGGCGGCGATAGAAGCGGTGCGGGCCGGTGTGTGTTGCCGGGAAGTTGATGAAGCGGCGCGCAGCTGTTTAAGAAAGTACGGTTTGGACTCATATTTCGCCCACTCGACTGGCCACGGATTGGGGCTAGAAGTGCACGAAGCTCCGAGCGTGGGTTTGAGGAGCGAGGAAATCCTGGTTGAGAACATGGTCATAACTATTGAGCCGGGTGTTTACATACCGGGTTGGGGAGGAGTTAGGATAGAAGATGTCGTAGTAGTAAAAGAAAAGGGGTGTGAAGTTCTGACCGAAGCAGAAAAAGCTCTGCTTACAATCAAGTAGGAGGGTGAGGCATTGATATCTGTCAATGATTTCAGGACTGGATTGACCATCGAAGTGGAGGGCGATGTCTGGCAGGTGGTGGAATTTCAACACGTCAAGCCGGGTAAAGGAGCTGCGTTTGTCAGGGCTAAGATGAAGAACATCAGATCGGGAGCGGTGATCGAGAGGACTTTTAGAGCCGGGGAAAAGGTGCCTCGGGCCCGGCTGGATAAGAGGGAGATGCAGTATCTGTATAATGATGGGGACGACTACATTTTTATGGATACGCAGAGTTATGATCAGATTTCACTTACAAAAGACCAAATCGCTGACGGAATCAAGTATCTTAAGGAGCAGATGATGATCCACGTATTGCTCTATCAAGGGCAAATACTGGGAATAGAAATGCCCAACTTTGTTGAACTGGAGGTTGTTGAGACCGAGCCGGGAATAAAGGGCGATACCGCTACCGGTGGGACCAAGTCAGCGGTGGTAGAAACCGGAGCTACGGTCCAGGTGCCTCTGTTTGTTAACGTCGGGGACCGGATCAGGATCGACACCAGAACCGGGAACTACATCGAGCGAGTTTAAAATAATTCCCCCTTCAAAGCGAAATAATATTGTATAACCGAATTGCGACCTGGACTCAGGTGGCTGAGGCTAGCTTTGAGAAGGGGGAACTGACTTGAGAAACCTGTCAGAGAGGATTAGCTATTTGAAAGGGTTGAGCGAAGGCATGAACGTGGCCGAACTCGGCCCGCAAGGCAAAATAATGACCGGCATACTCGATGTACTGGAGGGGATAGTTGACGATATCGACAGTCTACGTGCGGAAATGGAAGATTTCAAGGAGTACGTCCAGAGCATCGACGATGACCTGAACCTCTTGGAAGAGGATGTGTACGGTGATGATTATGTGTACATGACGTGCAAGAAGTGTGGAGAAGAAGTATACTTCGATGCCGATGTGCTGGAAGACGATGATGTTATCGAGATCGTGTGTCCCGAGTGCAACGAGGTTGTGTTTGTGAACGACGGATCCTTTGATTTTGAGCCCTCCGTGATGGGGAACGAATTGGAGGGGAAGGAAAGGACACGCTTCAAAGACCAGCGCTCCAATCGTCCGGAAGAGCCCCGGGACCTGAATAGCTGAGATTAAAAAAAGATACGATTCAACTATGGGGACGGTTCCTGTAGTTGATGGTTATGGCCATCGATTGCAGGAACCGTTCCTTTTTGTGTGTCTTGCCAGTATTTCTTCTTGTTGGAATAATTTAAACCTGCAGCCAATAACTATTAGATACGAGGGGTGGGACTGCCTTGGAAGGGATGGGAAGCAGGGTACGAGAAGAGATAATCCCGTTTTTATCGGGAAATATCGGAAAGATGTTGGGGGCGCTCTCTTCAGACAAGCTTGGGTTTCTGGAAGAGATACGGATGAGAGTCAACCGTCCCCTACTGCTGCGGTTGGGGGATGAGGAATATGCCCTGAAAGAAACGGGGGAGTTAACCAAACATTACAGTCGGGGGTATCTGGTAGACGCAGACGACGTACAGCGAACTTTGGCCTCTGTTAGCCAAAGTTCTATCTACGCTCTAGAAGAGGAACTGAAACGTGGGTTCATCACTATTCCCGGTGGTCACCGGGTAGGTCTGGCCGGACGGGTGGTCATGTCTAAGGGAGAAATCAAGACCATGCGAGATTTTTCAGGGTTGGCTTTCCGGGTGGCCCGGGAGGTGGTAGGCTGTGGGGAAACGGTGGCCCGCAGTCTAATGGCAGAAGGGCGGCGGGTATTGAACACCTTAATCGTATCTCCCCCTCGCTGCGGCAAGACGACCTTGTTGCGGGATCTCGCCAGGGTATTCTCGGACGGGCCGGGCGACCTGAACGTGGTTGTAGTCGACGAGCGTTCAGAAATAGCCGCCTGCTACCGAGGTGTTCCCCAGCTCAATGTCGGTAACCGTACCGATGTCCTGGATGGTTGTCCCAAGGCATCGGGGATAATGATGGCTATCAGGTCCCTTTCCCCCCACCTCATTGTAGTGGATGAAATCGGTCGGACGGCTGACGCCGATGCTGTGCAGGAATGCGTTAACGCGGGGGTATCGATTATTGCCACAGCTCACGGCAGTGGGATAGAGGATGTTAAACACCGTCCTGTACTTGCCGCTCTTTTATCCAGTGGGGTGTTTAATGCGGTCGTAGTTCTATCACGGAGAAGAGGTGCGGGTACGGTTGAAACCGTCTTACGGAGTTGCGGCACGGAAAGCTCAAATTCATTTCAGCTCTTGGCAGGGAACCGTCAGAGGTAAGGAAAGGATGAGAAAGAATGACGGCCAAACTTGTGGGAGCATTGCTTACTTTTTTCGCTTGTGGTCTTTACGGCTTGGCCGGGGCCCAAAGCTTGGAAAACCGGGTGAGGCAACTGAAGTCGATGCGATTTGCTTTAGCTGTTTTGGAAAAAGAAATAACCTACCTGCAAAACCCTCTTCCCTTTGCTTTGCAAAAAGCAGCATCTGTGGCATCGCCTCCGGCCCGCCAGTTTTTCACTGGCGTTGCAAGGTCCCTGCAGAGCAAAGGAGGGGTTACGGCTGACGAGGCATGGAGGGAAGGGATAGCTTGGCTGAAAGAAAACTCGGATCTAACCGATGGTGATACACACTTGTTGCAGTCATTCGCTTCGCGCCTGGGAATGTCTGATGTCGAGGAACAAAAGAAGGCGTTCGGCCTGCTTGAGGAGGAACTCAAACAGTCGGAGGACTCGGCTGCCAAGACTGCGGCCGCAGAAAAGAAACTGTGGACTTACGGAGGGTTTCTCCTAGGGACCCTCGTGGTGTTACTGCTGTTGTGAAGGAGTGGACTGTCATGGATACCGCCATAATCTTTAAAGTAGCGGGAATCGGTATTCTCATTTCAATCCTTAGCATAGTTTTAAAACAAGCGCAAAAAGAGGAACAAGCCCAGATGCTTACCCTGGCCGGAGTAATCGTAGTTCTAATCATCTTGGTACAGCTCTTGAGCCAGCTTTTTACCATGGTAAAGACGGTGTTTGATCTTTAGGCTGACTTCCTATACCGATTTATGGGCGGAGGGAAGGTCGATGGACATTGCCCGGTTAGTCGGGTTGGCTCTTGTCACTACTGTCTTGTTGCTGTTTCTGCGCCAGGAAAAACCGCAGATGGCAGTCTTGCTCAGCATAACTTTTGGTGTCGTTGTATTTTTCATGATCATCGGGAAACTCTCGTTTGTCATCGAAGCAGTTGCCCAGGTTGCGCGTAGGGCTGAAGTTAATTTCTTTTTCCTTTCGACTGTGCTGAAGATACTGGGTGTAGCCTATTTGGCGGAATTTGCATCCGCCGTCTGCCGTGACGCCGGTGAACAAGCGGTCGCCCAGAAAGTTGAGTTTGCCGCCAAAGTAATCATCGCAGTATTAGCTCTACCCATCCTCATAGCTATTCTCGAGTCTCTGATGGAAATGATGCCCGGATAGGGGGGACCAAATGCTGCGAAAAAGCAAATTGTGCCTGGCGGTGATGGCTTTGCTGTTTACCCTTGTGACTTGGGGTCAGGTCTGTAGAGCCGAGGAGCGATCCCAGACGCCATATATGGCCTGGCAGGAAGGTCTTGACAGTCTGAATCTTCAAGAATTAGAAAAGTACAAAAATGAAATAGACGGGGAATTGTCAGCATATCTCCAAAACATGCCGGTGAAGCAGTGGTTTATCGACTTCATACAAGGCAAATGGGAGCTGGATGTCAAGGAAGTCTTGAAGAACCTGTTGACGTTCTTCCTCAAGGAAGTGATTGCTAACGCAGGACTATTGGGTAAGCTGGTGATTCTGGCCGTGGTTACAGCTCTTTTGGTTAACCTGCAGTCGGCGTTTGGGTGGGAGGGAACCGCTAGGATATCTTACATGGCTGCCTTCCTGGCCTTGATAGCAGTTGGAATCGGTTCGTTTCGCTACGCCCTGGGGCTGGGGCACAAGACGGTGAGTAACATGTCCGATTTCATGGTAAGCATAATGCCGCAGATGACCGTCTTGGTAGCGGGTATGGGAGGAATAAATACTTCTGCCGCCTTGTTTCCTCTCCTGATGGCTGCTTGCAGTGTTTGTGCCAGTGCTATTCAGCACGTAGTTTTCCCACTGATTGTTTTTTCCGCTGTGTTGCACCTGGTTGATGCCGCTGCCGACACTGTACATGTCCAAAAGCTGGGCAAACTTTTTTCCGGCTTGGCGATGGTGGGTCTAGGACTAGTCATGACTATCTTCGTGGGTTTGTTGGGACTCAAGACCGTCTACGGAGCGGTGCTGGATGAAGTGACTCTGAAGACAACCCAATTTGCAACCAGCTTCTTTCCGGTAATCGGCAAGCTTTTGTCAGAGGCTCTGGAGTATACTCTGGGCTATATGGCCCTACTGAAGCATGCACTGTCCATCTACGGCGTAGTGATAATTTTCGGCATTTGTGTTTTCCCGGTGCTGAAGATAGGGGCCATTGTTCTTATATATAAGCTTTCAGCAGCTCTGGTGGAACCTCTTGGCGACGCGAGAACGGCGCAGGCTTTGGATATTATGGCCAAGCATTTGACGCTGGTCTTGGCTTCGGTGGTAGCCGTGGCTTTGATGTTTTTCATAATGATTACTGTGGTTTCGGGGACCACCGGCAGGCCATGGTTTGTTAGGTGAGGTGGTAAAGTTTGAGTTTGGTCGCAGAGATGGTTCGAAACCTGGTAGGAATAGCTCTTTTAGCCGGATTCTTGGAGATACTTTTACCTTCTTCAAATTTGCGGCCATTTGTAAGGTTTGCCGTAGGGCTTTTTATAGTCATAGCCGTACTTAACCCTACGTTGACATTCCTCAGCCACAGCGAGGAATCATGGGTGGGAGTGTGGGACATGAAGTATCAAGCCGAACAGATGGAAACAGCAAGGCGAGAAGGTGAGGCTCTGAGAAAAAAGATGCTTTTGACCATGGCAAACCAGTTAAGGACCAAGACTGAAGGACAGGTAGCTGCTTTGGGGTCTTTGGTGCCGGGTGTTGAATCCCTTCAGGCCCAGGTCGAACTAGACGCTCAGGGCCGGATATCTCAACTTGTCTTAGTGGTGGGCACCGGGCTACGGGAAAACAGGCTGAACACGTCGGAAGTCGGACGCCTGGTATTTGGTGGAACCGATGGGGAAGAAAAAAAAGGCATTGAAAAAAGATTAACCGACCTGATGAAAAATTTATACGGACTGGAGCCAAAACAAATTAAAGTGGTATTTGAGGAGGGGTAGCGTGTTGGTAGAACCGGTTAAGCGCACGAGAACCTGTTCGTCTTTTTTCGAGGGCTTACAGGAACGTCTGCAGACTTCTCTGAGATCACGATGGGCTTTAGCTTGTCTGGCGGTTCTGGGAGTTTTGTTTTTGATGTGGCCTTTTTCCGCCGGCCACGAGGGAATAGTTGAACCACAAGAAAAGACGTTGCCTTCTGAAAAAACGGGGTTCCTCAAAACCGATATGGAACGGGAACTGGCGGCGGTTCTATCGGAAATCCAGGGGGCTGGGCAGGTGACTGTTAGCGTTACTTTGGCTTCGGAAGGGATGAACTCTTATGCGGTCAATACTAAAGAATCGAAAACTTCAACCGAGGAGACTGACCGAAGTGGAACAGTGCGCAAGACTACAGATACCAGCACGTCCCAAGATTTGGTCATCACGGGAAATCAGTCACCCTTGCTGGTTGAGAAAAAGGGCCCGCAAGTTAAGGGGGTCTTAGTCGTTGCTGAGGGAGCTTCTGATTCAAATGTGAAAGAGCGCATTATGAGAGCAGTAGCAACATTGCTGGACATTCCTGCATCCAAGGTGTTGGTACTGCCACGGGAATAAAAGGGCCGCAAGGCATGGGAGGAGGAAATCGATGGCATTCAGGGTTGGCAGAAAAGTGATATTATCTTTGGGACTATTTTGCCTGCTTGTAATGTCGGCCTACATGGTAACGACAAAGTCGGGACCGGCCCCCGCCGAACCGACCAATCGTGAGACGGCCACAAGAGCTTCGAAACAGACGGAGCCGGGGAAAAGAGAACAGGACTTTTTCGCGGAATACCGGATAGAAAGGGCGCGAACCAGGGACCAACAGGTTGAACTTTTGCGAGAAATGCTCAACAATCCGAGCCTAGATCAAAAATCGAGAGAGATGGCGGCCTCAAGGCTGGTAGAGCTATCGATGACCTTGGAGAGGGAAACCAAGGCCGAAGCCTTAATAAAGGCGCGTGGATATGAAGACTGTGTTGTCATGGTTCAGCCTTCGATTACTACTGTGATAGTGCCTTCTAAGGCCTCCACAGTGCCTTTGAGCGAGGAAAAAGAATTAAAAGAACAGGTGGCCAGTATTGTCCAGTGCAGTCCCGACCAGGTCTGCGTGATTCCCAGAAGGTCGTAATGCTGACAAAGCGAGTGGGTGTGCCGCAAATAACGCTCGAGGCAACTAACATGTATACTTGGGCCGGGGGCAGGCAACCGGTTGAATTTGACTTTTGGTGTCTCTATAATTAGAAGAGGGTTGCTGACGCCAGCCGGTTCGATCTTTTGCTTATGGAGCAGCCGGATATTGGCGGGCGAAGTTTGAATAACGATTTCAAACGTCAGTGTGAGTAGGATGGGAACCTGTAATACTCAGGTCGGCAAGGCCTGAGTTAATTTTTAGCCGGTAAGCCCCTACAAACGCAGTTCCGGGGAGGTCTAAGATGAAGAGGCTCAAGATAACTGACACAAGTCTCAGAGACGCACACCAGAGTCTTTGGGCTACCAGAATGACCACAGAGGATATGTTGCCGGTTTTGGAGCAGCTCGACAACATCGGCTACCATTCGCTAGAGGTATGGGGCGGGGCTACTTTCGATGTCTGCCTTCGTTACTTGAATGAAGACCCGTGGGAGCGGCTACGTACCATTCGCAAATATGTGAAGAAGACCCGCTTACAGATGCTTTTGCGCGGGCAGTCCTTGGTAGGTTACGGCCATTACCCAGACGACATAGTCGAGAAATTCGTGGAAAAGGCGGCGGAAAACGGTATAGACATATTCAGGATATTCGACGCTTTAAACGATGTCAGAAATCTGGCTGTGCCGATGAAGGCTGCGAAGAAAGCAGGTAAACATGTACAGGCGTGTGTCGTATACACTATCAGTCCTGTCCACACTATGGAACATTTTGTAGAGACTGCCTTAAGGCTCAAAGACATGGGAGCCGATTCCATATGCATCAAAGATATGGCAGGTCTGCTGGCTCCTTATCAGGCCTACGAGTTGGTAGGTCTTCTCAAAGAAAAAGTCGAGCTGCCGATTCAGCTGCATACTCACTACATAGGAGGGCTGGCAGTCGGCGCATGTTTGAAGGCGGCCGAGGCGGGAGTGGACGTTGTCGATGCGGCCAGCGGTCCTATGGCATTCGGTTCGTCTCAGCCTCCGGTTGAAACTATAGTCCGTGCCTTACAGGGTACGCCTTGGGATACGGGGCTCAACCTGCACGATCTCTTCGAAATAGCTTCTCATTTTGAGGAGATACGCAAACAAAAAGGTTTTGAACGCGGGGTCACTCGAATCGCTGATATGAAGGTCTTCGAGCACCAGGTACCAGGAGGAATGATATCCAATCTAGTGGCTCAACTGGAGGAACAAAAAGCCGCTCACCGGTTGGACGAGGTATTGGAAGAAATACCCAGGGTCAGAAGGGATCTCGGGTATCCGCCGTTGGTGACACCTACCAGCCAAATAGTAGGAATACAAGCTGTTTTGAACGTGTTGATGGGTGAGAGGTACAAAATGTGCCCTGGGGAGGTAAAAGACTACGTAAGAGGACTTTACGGCAGATCTCCGGCACCTATCGATCCTGAAGTGAAAGCGAAGATCATAGGCGAGGAAGAGGTTATAACCGTCCGTCCCGCTGATCTGCTGGAGCCCGGCTGGGAGAAGGCTTTGCGAGAAACTCAAGGCATAGCGAAAAGCGAGGAAGACGTACTCAGTTACGCTTTATTCCCGCAGGTTGCTCTGAAGTTTTTCGCCTACCGGGATGGCGAAGGGCAAAGAATGCAGAATGGCAACGGCGGTAAGCCGTCATACGGACAGAATGACGCAAAGGCGAAGGAAACGAAATCTGCAAGCGGGAAGCAACCGGTGGCAAGAGGGACCAAGCGAGCTGTCGGCAAGGGGGGGCAAGAAATGGACATCGAAGAGATCCGGGAATTAATGCTGTTGTTTGATGACACCAGTATCGCCGAGTTGGAGTTGGATGGGCCTGATTATAGGCTTACCTTGCGTAAAAGTACTACTTCTGCCAGTGTGCCTGCGCGCGGGACGGTGGAGGAGGACAAGAAGCGAAATAGAGGGCTATCAATGCCTGCTGAAGACAGGGTAACGGCGCAAGAAGATCTCGTGGCAGTAGTCAGTCCCATGGTAGGAACCTTCTACCGCGCACCGGCTCCGGACGCTCCTCCGTTTGTGGAAATCGGTGACAGGGTAGAGCCAGGACAAACGTTATGTATCGTAGAAGCCATGAAATTGATGAATGAGATCAAGTCCGAGGTAAAGGGGCGGATCGTCGACATTCTGGTAGAGAACGCCCATCCGGTTGAATACGGGCAGACAATGTTCTTGATTGCGAAGGAGTAGGTGGTGTAATTGTTCGCCAAGGTGCTGGTGGCAAACCGCGGGGAAATAGCTGTGAGAATCATACGGGCCTGCCGGGAACTGGGCATAAAGACAGTGGCCGTCTATTCGGAGGCTGACCGAGATGCCCTTCACGTGAAATTGGCAGATGAGGCTGTCTGCATCGGCGGGGCAAGCAGTAACCGCAGCTACTTGAATATTCCGAATATCGTGGCAGCGGCCAATATCACCAATGCCGATGCTATCCACCCCGGATACGGGTTCTTGGCGGAGAATGCTTATTTTGCCGAGATGTGCGAGACCTGCGATATAAAGTTCATAGGTCCGGGAGCCAAGGCGATAAACTTGATGGGGGACAAGATACAGGCCCGGGAAATGGTGAAAAGGGCAGGAGTTCCCGTGGTGCCGGGCAGTGAGGGTGCGGTTAAGGACGTGCGCCACGCCTTGGATCTGGCCAAGGAGATAGGCTATCCGGTCCTCATCAAAGCCGCAGCGGGAGGAGGTGGCCGCGGCATGCGGTTAGCCCATAACCCGAAAGACATGGAAAAGGCTTTGGCTACCGCTCAGACTGAAGCTCAGGCAGCATTTGGAGACGGCTCGGTCTACATAGAAAAGTATATCGAAGAGCCGCGGCACATCGAGATACAAGTCTTGGGAGACGAACAAGGATCTATCGTTTACCTGGGCGATAGGGACTGCTCGATCCAAAGGCGTAACCAAAAGCTGTTAGAGGAGGCGCCGTCCGTTTTTATAAGTGAAGATACGCGCAGACGGATGGGAGAGACGGCCATACTCGCGGCTCGGGCCGCCGGGTATTACAGTGCCGGAACGGTCGAGTTTTTGGTTGATAAGCATCAGAATTTCTACTTCATCGAGATGAATACCAGGATTCAGGTGGAACACCCGGTAACGGAAATGGTTACGGGGATAGATATTGTCAAAGAACAGATTAGAATCGCGGCGGGGGAACCGCTGGGGCTCATCCAAGAGCACGTCAAGATCAACGGTTGGGCTATTGAATGCCGGATAAACGCCGAGGATCCGGAGATGGATTTCCGGCCTTCACCGGGGAAGGTAACTGAATATATTCCCCCGGGGGGGCCTGGCATAAGGGTCGATTCCGCTTTGTACCCGGGCTGCTCCATTCCTCCGTACTATGATTCTCTCGTGGCTAAGGTTATCGCCTGGGGAAGGGACCGAAACGAGGCGATAGCCCGCATGGACAGGGCCTTGCGGGAGTTCAGCATTAAGGGGATAAAAACGACCATACCTTTTCACTTGAAGATACTAGAAAACGCCTTCTTCCAGAGGGGAGAGGTGTATACCAACTTCATACAGAGAAGGATAAGTTCAGAAAAGTAGCACATGGCCTGAGGTTGAATTTTGCGGTTTAATTGCTTACAATGAGGGTACTAGGAGGTGGGAGCAGTGGATGAAAGGATTATGGAGAGAACGGAAACCTCTACGGAATTAGGTTCTATCAGGATTGCTGATGAAGTAGTGTCGATTATAGCCGGATTAGCTGCATCCGAGGTAGAAGGAGTCGCAGCGATGAGCGGTGGCTGGGGCACCGGCATAGTGGAAATGTTGGGCAAGAAGAACTTGAGCAAAGGGGTAAAAGTCGAGGTTGGAGAAAAGGAAGCAGCCATCGATATCTATCTGGTTATCGAATTCGGTTTCCCGATTCCGCGGGTGGCCCAAAAAGTTCAGGACCAGGTAAAATCGGCGGTAGAGAATATGACTGGATTAAGGGTAACCGCTGTCAATGTTCACGTGGTTGGAGTCTCTATGAAGAAGGATTCGGAAAAAGAAGAAGGTTTTGAGGGTTAAGCCGGTGTCAACCTAATCATAGTATGAATCGACCCCCTGCGAAGAGACAGGGGGTTATTCGTATTTCACCGGGAATTGGGAAGGGGGCTCATGATATGTCAACGACCTGGAGGCTGTGGGTGTTCTTATTTGACCTGGTTTTCATGGCGATCATGGCCGGAGTATTAGCGCTGGCCTTGGGTTTTGGCCAGCCTTTGCAGTGGTTAAATGAGGTGTTGAATACAACCCGGGAGCGCTTTATCACGGGAGGGGCGGCTGGAGCCGGCTTGCTCGTAGGTATCTTTGTCTTGCTGGCATCGCTGAAGTCGGACGAGCCCCCTGTCACCACGGTGTTGAAGGGGCCTTTAGGGGAAGTCTCTATGACTGTTCCGGCTGTGAAGCAAATCATAATGAAGGCGGCCCGCGGAGTGGAAGGTATTCGTGAGGTACGGCCTCTGGTTAAATTCACGCGAGACGGGGTCCGGGTTTTCCTTCACCTTATGATCAATCCCGATTATCGGGTGCCGGAGATGAGCGAGAATCTGCAGAATCAAGTCAGCCGTCATTTGGAAGAGATAGGAGGTCTCAAAGTATTGGAGATAAAAGTACTGGTAGACGATATTGCCAGTAGGGCCCCTCGGGTCAAATAGGAGGCATGAAGCAGCTAAAAACTGATTAATACATATTAACAAAAGATAACAAAAAGCATATAATAAGGTCATGGAACTATTAACCATCAGCAAAGCGGCAAAGAAATTAGGCGTCCATCCTAACAGCCTGCGCAACTGGGAAAAGCGGGGCTTAATCAAGCCCGTCCGTTTACCTGGAGGTCAGCGCCGGTATTCTATGGATGAACTCAACAGGCTGTTGCGGTCCGGTCAATTGACTGACGGAGAAGAAACGGTCGTGCTGTACGCTCGGGTATCCACCAAAAAGCAAGCGGATGCCGGCAATCTTGAGCGGCAGATGGAACGGCTGCGCCAGTATGCTAGAGAAAATGAAGAAACAGCGA
>CAYONS010000022.1:0-27141 GCA_964405385.1 uncultured Syntrophothermus sp. | reverse complement strand
GGCAGAGGAGGAAGGCCTTATACGAACTCAACGAGGCCTTGAGGGGCTATATACTTGAGCCTGTGTTGGACAAGCTCGTGAGTACGGGGGAATTTGACCGGATGGTAGAGCAGTTGGTTGCCAAGGAAGCTGACCCCTACACACTCGCAGAACAGGTTGCCAAAAGGTTTATGAACGGATCTCAGGCTCAGATATGAGTCACGTGCAATACTGAAAGCTTTGCATATGGGTTTGCCCGGAGGTCTCAAGTCGGGATTTCCGGGCTCTTGTTTTTTGGGGCTGAGGCGGTTGTGGTCAGGTATATTGTCTCGTGCTTTCTGCATCAGCCATAGGTGTATTCTTTTTCACGCTTACGGTTGAAAAGTACCATGTAGAAGCGAGATGGTGACGCGAAGGCAACAGCCCGCAACTCTGCTGGATTGAAAAGTTGCCTTATTGAAGCAAAATAGGGTAAAATAGGATGTCGTAAATGGTGGACGTACGTTAGTTGAGGACAGGCATGGCCATGATTCTTTTCGGGATGGTTAAAGGACCTGAACTGGGTAACGACCTCGAAGGCAGGGATGAAGTATGGCACGAGAGGTTTACAGGGGAGCCTTCTTGGTAGGGGTGAATTATTGGCCCCGAGCCAAGGCGATGTATTGGTGGCATAGGTTCGATACAAATGAGGTGAGGGCAGATTTCGGTAGGCTGGCGGAATATGGACTGGGATTGGTAAGGATTTTTCTCTTATGGGAAGTCTTTCAGCCTGTACCGAACCGGATATCCCCCGAAGCTCTGAAGAATTTGATGGTAGTAGCTGATTTGGCCAGTGAGTTTGGGCTTTCTTTGATGCCCACGTTATTCTGTGGCCACATGAGCGGAGTCAACTGGATACCGGAATGGGCACTGGCTGAAGAATCTTCGCCTCAGCGGTTCCCCGTCTTCACGGGGGAAAAGCTGCACTACCGCAAATTGAGAAACCCTTACGTCGATGAGAGCATAATGGATGCTCAGGAGTTGTTGTGCAAGGAGATAGCGAGGGCCATGTGCGGACATCCGGCTCTGTTTGCCTACGATTTAGGCAATGAGGCCTCGAATTGTTTCATTCCACCTGACGGCCAAGCCGGCAGGTCGTGGTTAGAGAGGATGGCCGGTACCTTGAAGACATATGGAGAAGGTTGTAAGGTCACTTTCGGGATGCACGCCGAAGACTTGGAAGAGGACCGGCTTGTTGGGCCGGCAGAGGCGGCAACGGTATGTGATTTTCTGTGCATGCACGGCTACCCGTTTTACTTGAAATGGGTTGATGATCCCCTAGACTATGAGGTGCTCCCCTTTCTCGGTGCTATAACCGAGTGGTTAGGAGGAAAACCCGTACTTTTTCAGGAATTCGGCATTCCTACCCGCCCTTCGATTCCTCCTTTTTTGAACACGGATGATTCGATTAAGTTGCATGGTCGTCTGTGGAGCGAGGACGAGGGTGCGGCTTACTACAGCAACGCGTTGATACGGCTTAAAGAAGAGGGTATGATGGGGGCAATGGCTTGGTGCTACGGTGACTATACCCCGGAGCTATGGAACTACCCTCCATTATTGGAACTCCCACATGAGAGGTTTTTCGGACTTTTTAGGCATGATGGAACCGCCAAACCGATAGCTGAAGCCATCAGGCGGTTTGTCAGGACTGAGTCGTCAGAAACGGTTATTAGCGTGTCAAGTGATCAGCGTCCGTGGTTGAAGAATGAAAAACCGGAGGCATTCTACCAGGATCCCGTGGGTAACCTCAAACGCTTATTTGCAAGATACAAGGCGTGGATGCGTTCTCGACAACCTTCTGTGGACCCGCGGTTGTGACTCCTACAAATTGGCATGAGGAAATCAGCCTAAGAAATACGGGGGGAAAAGTGCTTATGAAGGTTGCTTTGTTGTCACCTATTGCCTGGAGAACCCCTCCGCGCCATTACGGGCCGTGGGAAAGAGTTGTCTCGTTGCTGTGTGAAGGGTTGGTGGACAAAGGCATCGATGTTACGTTGTTCGCGACCAGGGATTCTTGGACCCGAGGTAGGCTTGAGGCTATTTGTCCGGCTCCTTATGAAGAGGACAAGAGCATCGAGCCCAAGGTGTGGGAGTGCCTACATATAGCTCATCTTTTTGAAAGGGCCGGCGAATTCGATCTCATTCACAACCATTTTGATTTCTTGCCCTTATCATATAGCCGTTTGGTCGATACACCGCTGGTGACCACGATTCACGGCTTTTCTTCCCCTAGGATCTTGCCGGTATACCAGCAGTACGCGGATAGAAGTTACTACGTATCGATCAGCAATGCTGACCGCCACCCGAGCTTGCCCTATATCGCGACCGTGTACCATGGCATAGACGTAAATTCATTTAGTTTCCAGCCTCGTTGTGGAGACTACTTGCTTTATTTTGGCCGCATCCATCCTGATAAGGGAACGGCCGAAGCCGTTCGCATAGCCAAGGAATTCAAGATGAAATTGATTATCGCTGGGATTATTCAAGATGCACGTTATTTCGAGCAAGAGGTGGCTCCGCACCTAGATGGACATTCTATCACTTACGTGGGATCGGTGGGACCCGAGGAACGTAACCGTCTCTTGGGAGGAGCTTATGCTTTGCTTCACCCTATTGCCTTTGCCGAACCGTTCGGTTTAAGCGTGGTTGAGGCTATGGCCTGTGGTACGCCCGTTGTAGCCTTCGCTCGAGGATCCATGCCTGAGGTGATAAAAAACGGGGAAACCGGATACCTAGTAGACTCTGTGGAAGAAGCTGCGGAAGCATTAGCCAAGATTCCGCGCATTGACCGCGGTTTCTGTCGTAGCTGGGTTGAAGAAAGATTCAGTCAGGAAAGAATGGTTAATGATTACCTTGCCGTTTATGAAAGAGTAATGGAAATAGAAGCCAGCAAGAAGGGCATCTACAAGCAGATGCGGGGCCGGGAAAATTCAATAGGCAACGGAAAAATTCTTCACGGCCTACGGTTGACGGTTAAACCGGGACATAGTTTGCATTTGCAATCAGATGTTTTGCAGAATCTGTG
This sequence comes from uncultured Syntrophothermus sp., assembly GCA_964405385.1. Classification (GTDB taxonomy): domain Bacteria; phylum Bacillota; class Syntrophomonadia; order Syntrophomonadales; family Syntrophothermaceae; genus Syntrophothermus. The sequence continues at coordinate 24,098 of CAYONS010000022.1, read as the reverse complement.
TTTGGTAGCTGCTCAAGGTTCAATAGATGTTGTTGTCGGCGAGGGGAATAGGAACTTACAACAAGGGGAACACCTCGTTTTATCTTCAGGGACATCAATAGAGATACGTAATCCTGGTACTCGCCCCTCAGTGGTAATCGTAACGGATGCCTCGAAGAATTGATTCAGTGGGTACATGAGCCTCGGGTAAAAAGGTCATATCTAACTCCTGATCGGCAAGAATGCGTTCGCGTATTACCTCTGGAATAAGGTCTCCAACCGTGCCGGTGGCGAGGCAGACGTAAGTGTCGGCAGCTCCGTAATATACAAGGATCCGATCATCTTCATCCAATATTTCCTTGTCTTTTTCCGGAACGGCTCCACAGGTGAACACAACGTTGGGCACCCAGCATTTGCCAATGGTGCCGATTTCGTGGCCGGTTTCAGGAGAAAGGATAGGGTTTGGTGAGCGATACAGCACCCGTTCGGGGTTGCGCGCATCGACTAGGAGTACGCCCAACCTATAGACGCGTTGAGGGTCTACTCCGTGATAAATCATCAACCAGCCGAATTTTGTTTTGAGTGGTTGGGTGCCAGCACCTATTTTCAGTGAGTCCCACATCCGGCCGGAACGGGGACCGAGAATGATGGAGTGCCGGTCTTTGGGAATGGGAAACTGCAGTTCATCGAGATAAGATACCCAAACACTCGGCTCAATGCGATGGTAAATCACGTACTTGCCTCTGATTTTTTCGGGGAAAAGAATTGCATCCTTATCCCATATGTCTTCGAAGGCAAGCCCCAGCCGTTGCCATCTGTCAAAGCGCCGGTCTAAGAAGTCATTGACGTGAATAGAAGCTGCAGCTATCTGGGCAATTTTGCCGTCATAGGCGGTATAAAGCATTATCAGCTGGTCATCAATTACAACTACCCGCGGATCTTCGCATCCTTTGCTTTCCTTACTGTCCTGGGGCAGGAATACAGGATACGGGAGGCGTTCCAGCACACGGTAGCCATCCGTTACCGCAAGGCCGATGCGAGAAACTTCATCGTCGCCGAAAGCTCGGTAGAGGATATACACGTAAGGGCCAAACCGTACAGATGCCGCGTTTAACACGTACCTGGATTCCCAGGGGTGTGTGGGTATGGGTTGTAAAATCGGATTGTTCGGATGTCTGGTCAATGACTGGGCTGGCGGGAAAGTCGGCGTGTCTTGAGCCGCGACTACCACGTCTTTGGGCCGTATTCCCAGATGAGCGTCGAGGATGTTAGTGCCGGCTTTGCCTTCGCCCAGAAGTTGAACAACGCTACGCCAGATTTCATTCGGATGATAGCCGAGCTCAGCATAGATTTCTTCCGCGAGTTCATGGCTAAACCATTTTTCCTCGATATGGTTGGACATAGGCGTGGGGATACCTTTACCTCCTTTGTAACTGTAACTGGACCAACTCCAGGCAGAACAGGGTATAAAGGTTCCGTCGCCCAAAACTTGGCTGAGCCCGTAGCTGTCCGCCATCAACCTGAGAACATATGCTTCATCGTTACGTCCGTTTTCGGCTAATTGTCGGCTCAGGTTTCGGAAGCGTTCGACCAGTAAACGATGGTGAAAGTCTTCAAAAAGGTTATTGGCGAGGAACGCTCCTGTTTGGTAGCTGCTGACAAGAGAGTTTTTTATCTTCTCTCCGAGGTTCTTTCTTTCGCGGGTAAAAACACGCCACATTGCCGAGTAGTTTTCTGCCATTACCATGTGCCTTGCTACTGTGAGGCAAAACCTGAGTCTGGGGTAATCCCCACCGGTGCCTCGACGCAGGGGTCTGACAACTATGCGGGTAGTCAACTTGTTAAGTTCCGAGATACCCCCCATCCTCAATTTGCCGTCAAGGGTTGCCGACGTAACGATTATTGGCTTGAGCTCGATTTCTTCCATATCATCCGGCTTCAAATTGTCCAATATCCAAGAAAGCGACAAGTCCGTGAAGTTACGAGTTTCAAGCAGACTGGCGAAAGTGGCAGCGTCTCTTGCGTCCATTATATTGAGGAGCTCGCGTGAGGTATGGCATCCTGACGGAATCAACAGGTTGCGCGGGGGAAAACGAAGGAGCGCTTCCTTAAACACCCTGGTACTGACTGAAAACATCTTAGAGGGGGGCAGCAGGCGAAATAGTTGATCCACAACTTGTCGAGTCCCTTCTTCAGTATAGAGATCGCCGGGGAACAACTTTTCCATGGCTTGTTCGATGTTCTCGATGAACGATCGGACCGATTCAGCGATTACTCCTGGCGTAGCATCTTCTGGGACACCTAAAGACTGGTGTATAAAGGAATTAAAACGCTCTATATAGACCTTTTGCACGCGATTGAACAGAGAGTCGGTAAAGACTGTTTTACCGTTTTTTCCAGCGATTCGCTTGGGCAAGACTATAGGTATTCCGGGGACAAACTCCATGTAGTGGGCAGGTATTAAAGGAGGTTCAGTCTCAACAGACCTTTTTTTCCACATTGTGGTGAACTGGGGACGAAAACGGTAAAAGGCATGAGTGATAGCAGGCCGACTCAAAGCCAGAATACCCGATATATTACCATAATTCACCGCGGTTGCCTGTTCCAGGTGATCAAATCGGACGGAACGAGTGAGAATAAAAGCTGCATAACCGCAAAAAACAGCCAAAAGAGCCGAAAGGATGTTGTCTCTGCCGGAAGAAGGGGAGAACCGGTAATGGAACATAAAGTGACAGACGGCTTCTGCCCAGTTATCGTGGGAGAGAATTTGAGAAGGGTCGCGGCGGGCGAGCCCGCCTAAGTCTTGGTATAGGCTAGCTGGCAGACACGAAGAAATCACAGGTTCATGCTGACTGAAGCCTCGCTTGAAAAGAGCCATCATATTGTTTGCGTCCAGGTTTAGGTCGTTGGAGCCATCCGACCGGCTGTAGCCGAGAAGATCCGGGGTCTTGGTTATTAACCTATGCTTATTCACCCACTCTTCTTCGTCGCGCACGATGGACATGAACATCGTACCTGCTGTATTCTTAAAGAGACTGTCAATATTTCCGAAGGATTCCACCTTCGGACACGAAGGGAGTTCGACCTGACAAATCCGGCTGTTTAAAGCGGCGGCTCTGATCACCAGCCATAGATCAAAACTGTTACCGTAGATCACATTTTCCCACAATGTGGATTGAGCGTAATAGTCTTCGACTAAGTCATGGGCTATAGCGTATATTCCCCCCATACTCCTGTTCAGTCGGCATCCATAAAATGTCTCCAGTAGAGGGCTGACAAACAGGCTGTCTAGTATTTCGTTACAAGGAGCTCCCGGAACCGAAGCCACGGCCAAATCGTATGCTGAACGCACTGCATCGATTAACTCTTCAATATATTCTCGTTTCAGATTGGAAATATCCTGGTAAGCGAAGTTAGGAGCAAACAAGATCACATCAGCTTCTGTTTTGTTGCCGATTTCCAGTACGGTTCGAAAAGGTTCCTTGTCTCCTTGATCGTTGACTGTCGCACAGAAGGTGAGTACAGGAACCTTCAGATCCGATTGTCTGACGGTTTCAAGCAAGGACTTATAGTCTGTGGTTTCTGCACAGCACACTACCAAGGGGCGCACGTGATGGCACGAGACAAGATTTTGAGTAAAAGTTTCCAGTGCGCGTTGAAACTCATCTAATTTTCGATAAATAGGGAATCCAATTATTAGGTCAACATCACTCAAGTCCTGGGGCCCAAAGAGACTTTTTTCTGAAGAGTAATCGAGAGCGTGGCGGTTCGTGGGTTCTGGCATGCCTTTAATACCTCCTTGGCTAGCGTGTTTCAACTAAAGCAGTTACAGAAAAGATTTATCCACTTAGAGCCTTGTTAATATATATTATTTTTCCAAAAAGGGGTGATGATAATCTTAATAAAACTGGATAGTCGGCGAGTTCACTCTTGATGATTTGGCAAGGGTTGGACTATGTACTAAAATGGTTAATAAATGCTGTGCGGGAGGGACGGAATTGATCTGTCTAATATTGGCAGGGGGAAGAGGAGTCCGTTTATGGCCAGAGAGTACAGAAGCTAGGCCAAAACAGTTGTGTAAGTTTTTTGGGGATAAGTCTATGCTTGAACATACTATTGATAGGACGATCTCAATCGGAGCGCAGAGAATTCTTATAATTACGAGCAAGGATCAGGTCGAAGCCATTACCCAGGTAGTGCAGCGGAATGCTTACCCAAACGTTGAGGTCGTAGGTGAACCCCAAGGGAAAAACACTGCTCCGGCTGTTGGCCTGGCCATTTCTCGGTACCTTTATTCAAGCCCCCAAGAGGTTATCGCCGTATTTCCGTCTGACCATTTTATTGGCGATATTGCGGCGTTCAAGTGGATAATAGGCAGGGCTTTAAAGGCGGCGGAGGCGGGATACCTCGTGACCATTGGTGTCAAACCTGCCTACCCAGAAACCGGTTACGGGTATATACAAGCGGCAAGTCGCGAACTACCCCAACTGGATGGCGTGTACAGCGTGATTTCTTTCAAAGAAAAGCCGGATGTTGTTACAGCAGAACACTACATCAGGACCGGTGGCTACTACTGGAATGCCGGCATCTTCTTGGGGCGTGTCGATGTTTTTGCTCAAGAATTTGCCCGGTACTTGCCGGAGGTTTACCGGTTCATAGAGGAAGGGTTTGATACCTACTTAGAGAGCTATGATTCTCTTCCTGAAATCAGTATTGATTACGGAATTGCGGAAAAGAGCGATAAGGTAGCGGTTGTGCCGGGGGATTTCGGTTGGAGCGATGTTGGGAGTTGGAAGGCTTTGGCTGAACTGCTGGAGGGGGACAAGGAAGGAAACGTTCTTCTGGGGGACGATGTGGTTGCCGTTAATACTTACAATTGTCTGGTAAAACAGAACTCGAGGACGGTAGCCTTGCTAGGAGTTCGAGACCTGGTTGTCGTGGAAACCCCCGATGTAGTGATGGTTTGCCACAAAGACGAAGCGCAGAAAGTACGGATATTAGTGGATGTTCTGTCTGAAATGGGAAAGAATCATCTCCTTTAGCCTTAGTACTGACTGAAAGGAGAGAAGCCAGGTGAACAGTAACATATTTAGGCAGTATGACATCAGAGGTATAGTCGATCAGGAACTTACCGACGAAACGGTAGTCGGGATAAGCCGGGCTTTCGCAGTATGTGCCCGGCGTAGGGGATATGACCGGGTTTTGGTAGGACGCGATAACCGCAAATCTTCCCCTCGTTATCGTGATTTGGTGGTGGAAGCATTGGTGGATTCCGGCTGCCAAGTGGTGGATATCGGTACAGTGGTTACCCCGATGTTTTACTTTGCAGCGCGCCACTTGGGAATTGGAGCTGGCCTAATGATAACGGCTAGCCACAACCCAGGCCATTATAATGGTTTTAAAGTTTTGCTCGGTGATGCAACCATCTACGGCGAAGAGATTCAAGAACTTCGTCGAATGGTGGAAAGAGGTGAGTCGATAGCCGGAGCGGGAGGCAGTCTGGAATATGTGGATATTACCGAAGCCTATATCGGTATGATCAAAGACAAAGTTAGGCTGGGCCCGAAGAAGCTAGTCATTGTTGTCGACTGCGGCAATGGGACAGCTTCTTTGTTTGCACCACGGGTTTTCAGGGAACTGGGGTGTACAGTACATGAACTGTTCTGCGAATCGGATCCTGATTTCCCCAATCACCATCCTGACCCAGTAAAGCCTGAAAATTGCCGCGATCTTATCAAAGAGGTCCAGAGGGTGGGTGCTGACATCGGACTAGGGTTTGACGGTGATGGCGACAGGTTAGGAGTCGTTGATGCTAAGGGCAACATCATATGGGGAGACATGTTAATGATCCTTTTCTGGCGAGAAATCTTGCCGAAACATCCTGGAGCCGAGTGCATTGTCGAAGTGAAGTGCTCGCAGAGCCTCATCGATGAGATTAAGAGGCTAGGCGGGCGGCCTCTAATTTACAAGACCGGGCACTCGCTCATTAAGGCGAAGATGAAAGAGATTGGGGCTGTTTTTACGGGAGAGATGTCAGGACACATGTTTTTCGCCGACGAGTACTATGGTTACGACGATGCTTTATACGCCGCGGCTCGGCTCCTTAGAATACTCTCCCACAGCGATCGCACCATAACCGAGATGCTGGCTGATGTACCGAGGTATTACGCTACTCCAGAGATTAGAGTCCACAGCAGCGATGAGGAAAAATTCAGGATTGTAGAAGAGGTGTTGGCCCATTTCCGGAGGAAATATCAGGTCATTGACGTGGATGGCGCAAGGATACTGTTCCCCGGAGGGTGGGGTCTGGTCAGGGCCTCAAACACAGGGCCTGAGTTGATTTTGAGATGTGAGGGACGAACCCCAGCTGATCTGGCAGCAATAAAGGAGGAGTTGTTCGGGTATCTCGCAGAATTGGGACTTGTGGTGAATGAGGGAGATTGGGAAAGTTAGGACAGGAACCACGTTGGAACGATGTTGTCGGTCTCCTTGTCATAAACTGGGGTGTGTGATAATATTAATTTAATAATTTATGGTTGGTTAGTCAGGCTTTCTAAGCCGGGCCCCTGGCGGGCAGCGGTTGTGAGATCCGCGGGACTTCATCGTTTTAGATGGAGTCCCATTTTTGGTATATGGAGGTTTTTTCGTGGAAAGAAGGGTAAAGGCAGCTTTAGTTTCAATTATAAGCAATACGGCTCTGGTTGCGATGAAACTGATAGCTGGACTCATGATCGGCTCAGTTAGCGTTATTTCCGAGGCTATTCACTCTGCAAATGACCTCATAGCATCCTTTATAGCTTTTTTTGCCGTAAAGAAGGCGGGAAAGCCGCCTGATGAAAAACACAATTTTGGTCACGGCAAAATAGAGAACATTTCTGGTACGGTTGAAGGTATTCTCATATTTTTAGCTGCATATTTGATTATCAAAGAAGCGGTCGAAAGACTTATAAATAAAGGGGAGCCTTTGACCCTGAGCTGGGGAATAGCGGTTATGGGAATTTCAGCCGTGGTAAATCTGGTAGTATCATCCTACTTGATGCGGGTTGCGGATGCGACTCATTCTGTGGCTTTAGAGGCTGATGCTCTGCACCTTCGGACCGATGTATATACCTCTGCCGGGGTCGGTGCAGGCTTGGTGTTGATGTACTTCACGGGATGGATCTGGGTCGATCCGGTTGCTGCCATCGCGGTAGCCTTGCTCATAATAAAGGCTGCTTTTGAGCTCACGTATAAGGCGTTTGCTCCTTTGATAGATACGGCACTCACGGAGCAGGAAGTAGATGAGATTAAAGCCATAATTGAGAACTACAGCGATAAGTTCGTGGAATATCATGACTTGCGTACGAGAAGATCGGGGCGTGATAAACACATCGATTTCCATCTAGTGACTTATTCTGATTCCAGCATACAAGAGGTCCATGATCTCTGTGATTCGATAGAAGACCACATCATGAGGGAGATACCACATGCTCATGTACTGATACACTGCGAGCCTGTTTCTTGTTGCAAGGGTGGAGACCCCTGTCGCGTCCCCGATCCTTTAAGAGAATGCAGGTAAGGTCTTAATTTCTGCATGGAACGGTGTTCGTAAACATAGTAGAATTTTAATGGTTTAGGATTACGAGAGAGGTTGCTAGTAATGAGAAAATTCCCAGTCTGGGTCGTAAGAAGCGCAGATAGCAGGATCATAAGACGTTTGCAGGAGAAGTTGGGCATATCAGAGTGTTTGGCGAGACTGCTCGTTTTGCGGGGAGTAGCAGACGAACGCGAGGCTAAAGCCTTTATTGAAGGTACTATTCGTGATATGGATCACCCGCACTTATTGCCCGGTATACCGGCGGCAATAAAACGACTGGAGGAGGCGCGCATCCGTAACCAAAAAGTATTGATCTACGGCGATTACGATGTTGACGGCGTTTGCAGCGTGGTCATGTTAAAGGAGTTCTTGGATTTTTTGGGAATTAGGAATGATTATCATATTCCAAACCGTTTTTCTGAAGGGTACGGTCTTAACTGCGAGGCCATCCGGGAAGCGGCAGAAAAGAATTACGACCTTTTGATTACTGTTGACTGTGGCATCGCTTCCTTCGAAGAAATCGAAATGGCCCAAGAGTTGGGAATTGATGTGGTGGTGACGGATCATCACCAGCCGTTGAAAAAGCTTCCGTTGGCCTGGGCTGTGGTCAATCCTAAACTAGGACATGAACCGAGGATTACGGAACTTGCGGGAGCAGGGGTTGTATTCAAGTTGATCTGGGCTTGGGCTGAGCAGGCTCGTCCAGACTACGACAAGAGCAAGTGCTTGGATCTCGTCTGTCTAGCCACTGTAGCAGATATTGTTCCTTTGCTCGGCGAGAATCGGTTACTGGTAAAGGCTGGCTTGGAAGCTCTTGCTGCAACTGAGCGCCCCGGGCTAAGGGCCCTAATAAAGGAAAGCGGCTTGAACGGTAGGAGTATCAAGGCTTGGCACGTTGGATATGTGTTGGCGCCGCGGCTAAACGCGGCGGGAAGGATGGGCGAAGCTCGTATAGCAGCAGAGCTTCTTTTAACTCGAGACCCTGCTCGGGGAGAGGAGCTTGCCAGATTTTTATGCGAGCAGAATCGACGTCGCCAGGAGATAGAGGCCCAGGTCCTAGAGCAAGCCCTCGAGCAGGTGGTTTCCAGTAAGGACTGGGACAGGCGGCGGGTTATCGTGGCGGCAGGAGAAGGGTGGCACGAGGGAGTCATAGGTATTGTAGCTTCTCGCCTAACCGAAATGTGGGGGCGCCCGACCATAGTGATTTCTTGGGACGGAGAAGATGGAAAGGGTTCAGGGCGCAGCGTCGGCGGTTTCGACCTATATCAAGCTTTGGCCAGCTGCTCGCATATCTTGGAGCGATTTGGAGGGCACCGCTATGCTGCGGGGCTGACTTTAAAGAGGTGCCGTTTTCAGGAGTTCCGGGAAAAAATCGAGAAAGCGGCGTACTCAATTGCAGGGGATACAGGTCCAATGAAACAGATAAATATCGATTGCGAGGTGGCTTTAAAGGACATAAACTTGGAGCTGGTGCAGGAACTGGAACTGTTAGAGCCGCACGGAGAAGGCAACCCATCCCCGAACTTACTCTTACGCCGGGCGCAACTGTGTGATCTTGCACGAGTGGGGAACGAATCCCGTCACCTTAAGTTCTGTATTGATGATGGGACAACGAAAACCCAAGCTATTGCATTTAACCTGGAAGCGGAAGTTGAAAATGACTGTTCGAATTTTTTGGTAGACTTGGTTTTTCGGCCGGAAATCGATGTCTACAACGGAAACACGAGACTTGTTCTCAAGGTCGAGGACATCAAGCCCAGTTGGGCACCAGACGACTCTCAGACGCAAAACCGGTCTGCTACTGCATACCAACCTCCGTCCATTTTTCTAACCTTGGGACAAAAGGTGAAAGATGAGCTCACGCGGGGGCGACCTGTGGTGATGGTCTATCCGACTTCGAGGTGTTTGGACAGGCACCTTTTGTCTCTTGGGAGTTTCTTGTCGAAACGGGCTTTGGTCTTATTAGATGGTAGGATTTCTCCGGAAACGAGAAATGAGGCAATACGCATGCTGACTGCTGGCGAATGCCGTTTATTTTTGACAACAGAGGTGCTTTTTAAATACTATATAAAAAACTATGCTCTACCTGAAAGCTTGAGACTGTTATGTTTCATGGTGCCGGAAACGGAACCAGTCAGTATTACGAAGTTTGGATATCAGCATGTGAATGTGATGATATGTTCGCCTCAGCGGTCTTTTTTTAAGGGAGCGGTGAGTGCTGTTCCGGCTGCGTCCGAATATGACAGGGCCTTGTTTTACGTAAGTTGGGCGAATACCGAAAACCGCCTTCATAAAGATTACGCGAGCTTAATATCGGAGGCGGGTGTGGATGATATAGACCGGCGCAGGGTTGTTAGAGAGGCTTTTCGCCGGGGAGTGAGGAAAGGATTAGTTTCCGACGGCAGGTTCGGGTTGGCATTGGGGTCTCTGCCTGAAGTTAAACAAGTGTCTTTTGCCGATCCTCCGTTCGGGTTGGGCGAGGCCTTGGGATTCATGAGTCAAGTCAGCGGCTCCGTGGATACGGTGTTCCTATCTTTTTCTGAGGAGGACTTGGTGGCAAATCAGAGATACTTAGAGCGGATTTTTCCGGATGAAGATACAGTAGATCGTTTTGTAAAGTATTGCCGGGACCAAAAGAACAAATCAATGGTGATTGATAAGCGGTTGCTGTCAGAGGTCAGCGAACACATAGGGAGAAAAGTAGATGCGTCTGTACTGAAAGGTATTTTGAAAATCCTCAACGATCTAAGGATATGCCGAACAGCCCGCGGTAATGGGGAGTTAGAAGTAATTTTTATGGAAGAATGCGATGACCCGATAAATTGTGAACAGTCCCTGTATTTTCAGGAAGGATGGGCCAGCAAGGAAAGTTTATTCCGGTGGATAGAGGTGTGCCGCAGGGCGCGGGTGGTGGTTTAATGGAGATTGCCCAGCTCAAGAACAAGATAGAAAAGTACCTTTCTCAAGAGGATATTGCCGATATCGAGCGAGCGTATGCTTTCGCGGAAAAAGCACATGCGGGACAGACCAGGATTTCTGGCGAACCCTATGTGAGTCATCCCTTGGCGGTAGCGTTGATCCTCGCCGAGCTGGAACTAGACGCAGCTACATTGATAGCTGCTCTTTTGCATGATGTAGTCGAAGATACACCGGTCACTCTAGAGGAAGTGAAGCTCCAGTTCGGGGAAGAAGTGGCTCTTTTGGTGGACGGGGTGACTAAGTTAGGTAAACTGGAGTTTATGTCGAAAGAAGAGGCCCAAGCGGAAAATCTCCGCAAGATGTTCCTGGCCATGGCCAAAGACATACGGGTTCTCATAATTAAACTGGCTGACCGCTTGCACAATATGAGAACCCTGGTTTATCAGTCTGAACAGAAACAGAAAGAAATAGCCCAAGAAACCTTGGAGATATTTGTTCCGTTAGCCCACCGTCTCGGGATCTTCCGCTTCAAGTGGGAACTGGAGGATTTGTCCTTTCTGTATCTCGAACCTGACATCTACTACGAGCTCGCCAGGAGGCTCAAGGCAAAACGCAAGGAAAGAGAGGAATACGTTCGTGAGCTTATAGAGCGCATTAGAACCGAGCTACAAAAGATAGGCATAGAAGCAGATATTGCCGGACGGCCCAAGAATCTTTACAGCATATACACCAAAATGCTCAAACAAGGCAAAGATCTGGACGAAATCTATGACAAGATAGCCATCCGGGTGCTGGTAGATACGGTTCGCGACTGTTACGGTGTTCTGGGTATAATCCATACGCTGTGGAAGCCGCTTCCCGGGAGATTTAAAGACTACATCGCAATGCCCAAGCCCAATATGTACCAGTCGCTACACACCACTCTTATCGGACGCGGGGGCGAGCCATTCGAAGTGCAGATAAGAACCTGGGAGATGCACCGCACCGCCGAATACGGGATAGCAGCTCACTGGAAGTACAAGGAAGGAAAGACAAAAGGCAGCGACCTGGATGAAAAATTGGCCTGGTTGAGGCAGATGCTGGAGTGGCAGCAGGAAATAAAGGACACTCGTGAGTTCATGGAATCCCTGCGTATAGATTTGTTTGCGGACACCGTATTTGTCTTTACCCCCAAGGGCGATGTTATAGAGCTTCCGCGAGGTTCTTGTCCTGTCGACTTCGCTTATCGGGTCCATACCGAAGTAGGTCACCGGTGCGTGGGAGCAAAGGTCAACGGGCGCATTGTGCCTCTGGACCACCAACTGAACAATGGAGATATAGTTCAGATTATAACATCTAAACAGTCCACGGGGCCGAGTCGGGATTGGTTGAACTTTGTAAAAACATCACAAGCCAAGAGCAGGATTAAGCATTGGTTCAAGAAAGAGAAACGGGAGGAACACATCATCAGGGGCCGGGATATCCTGGAGAGCGAGTTGCAAAAGAGCAACTTGGACCCGAAAGAGTTTTTGAAAGAAGAGCGCCTGCAAAAAATAGGGCAGAAGTTCAGTCTGAGCAAACCTGATGATTTGTTTGCTGCTTTGGGAGACGGGTCGCTGACTGCCAATCAAGTAATAGGGAAGATGAAGGAGGAATTTTTCAAACAACAGCAGTTGGACGACCTTCTGGCCCGTAATTTGAAGAAACCTAAAACTACAAAGAAACGTGAATCAGGAGTAGGGGTCAGCATAAGGGGAATAAGGAACGTCGAAGCTAGGCTCGCCCACTGTTGCAATCCGCTCCCGGGCGACGAGATCATTGGCTACGTTACTCGCGGGAAAGGAGTTTCCGTTCACCGCGTGGATTGTCCAAACATCAACGCTCACCTGCGAAACGATAGAGAAAGTGAGAGGCTGGTTGAGGTTGAGTGGGATTCGAGCAACCAAGCCATCTACACTGTAGAGATTGAAATAACGGCTTTCGATCGCTCGCGCCTTACACTTGACGTGATGGCAGTTGTTGCCGAAGCGAAGATTCCCATCAATTCGGTATTTTCAAGAGCGGACAGAAAGAGTAAAATGGCCACTATAAACTTGAAATTGGAGATCAAGGATCCCAGCCATCTTCAAGCTATAATGCAACGGATAGCGAAAGTTAAGGACGTTATGGAGGTAAAGAGGGTAGTTCACTGATAAATAGATACCAGGGGAACAACCTGAGAAAAAATGACTATGACAAATAGGGCTTGGCAAAAGCCCAAGGAGAGTGAAGACGGTGCGCGCCGTGGTGCAAAGAGTGGCTGCAGGGAGGGTGCTGGTAAGAGATCAGGAAGTGGGTCGCATCGGCAGGGGCTTTGTGGTTTTGGTCGGAGTGAAAAAGAACGATAGCATCTCAGACGCCAGGTATATGGCGGACAAGGTATACAACCTGAGGGTGTTTGAGGACGATACCGGAAAGATGAATAAGTCTTTGGCCGATATTGGAGGAGAAATCCTCGTGGTCTCTCAGTTTACCCTTCTAGGGGATGTGCGTAAAGGCAGGCGACCGAGTTTTAGCGAAGCTGCCGACCCAGCTCAAGCGGTTCCATTGATAGAGGTTTTTATATCGGAGCTAAGGAACAGAGGTATTACGGTATCCTGTGGCAGGTTCGGCGAACACATGATGGTGGAGATTTACAATGACGGACCCTGCACCATACTTCTTGACAGCGAGAAAGTATTCTAGAGGAGGGATTCAGTTGATTCTAAAGTGGCTCGAAGTAGGTTCCATCGGAGCAAACTGCTACATCATCGGATGTGAAGAAACAAGGGAAGCGGCGGTTATAGACCCTGGAGGACACGCCTCTTCCATCATACAGGCTATCGAGAGCTTGAAACTTAAAGTGAAATATATAATTAACACCCACGGGCACATAGATCATATAGGAGCGAACCGTCAGGTCAAGGAAGCAACTGGAGCTGAAATCTTGATCCATGAGGAAGATGCGGGCATGCTTACGAACCCGGTCTCTAACTTTTCCATGTTTATGGGAAGAAACATAACCAGTCCCCCGGCCGACAGGTTGCTTAAGGACGGAGACATAATCAGAATTGGTAACACCATAGAACTCGAAGTCATTCACACTCCGGGCCACACTCGAGGGGGGATATGCCTCAAGACCGATGACATGATTTTTGCCGGCGACACTTTGTTTGCCGGCTCGATCGGCCGCACGGATTTCCCAGGGGGCTCATTCAAAACGCTAATCGAGTCGATCCAGAATAAGATTTTGTGTTATGAAGACCACGTCAAGGTTTATCCGGGCCATGGACCCGCTACTACCGTTGGATTCGAGCGAAAACACAACCCGTTTTTGTGATTCTTCAGCAAACGGAATGGGAAAGGTATTTACAAGGGAAAGCTAAGAATGGTAAAATACCACCAGGACATGTGGATAAGCAAAAAGTGATGACGAAGGAAAGTAGCTCTATGGAGTCCTACAGGGAGGAGATGTCGTGACTGGAAGCATCTCTAGGAGGAAGTAGAGTGAAGTTCCCTTCTGAACTCCCGGCTGAAACCGGCAAGCGGCAAGTAGGTCGTGGCGGAGACTTCCACCGTTAAAAGGAAGGGGATATCGGATGGCAGATCCCGTATCCTTTAAGAGCGGACCAAGGTCAATTTGGGTGGTACCGCGGAAAGTGAGCTTTCCGTCCCATGGGCGGAAGGCTTTTTTGATTAAGGAAAAGACATTTTAGGTCTGTCCAATCCCGTATCCTTAAAGAGCGGGCCTGTTTGGCCAATTAGGGTGGTACCGCGGGAGCAGAGCCTCTCGTCCCTTTGAGGACGAGAGGCTATTTTTTTCGGGATTGTAGGAGGTGAGGAAGAATGGAGGTTGATTTTGATTTTCAAAATTGCAGACTTCCTTGGTTTACTGGCTATTTGTAAAGGAGGGACAGAATGAGCAGGCAGAATATACGTTTGATGAGTGGAATGAAAGTAGCGAAAAGCGCGGAGTGGCCGCGTACTTTGGTGAGGGTTAAGGACCACGTGATAGGTGACGGCAATATTACGGTTATTGCTGGGCCTTGTGCAGTCGAAGATAAAGAAACCCTGTGGTCAACGGCTGTGCACGTCAAGAAGGCTGGAGCTCATCTTTTGCGGGGCGGTGCCTACAAGCCCAGAACTTCGCCTTATAGTTTCCAGGGGCTGGGCAGGGCAGGACTTGAGGTCTTGGCTTCAGTGGGGCGGGCCTGTGGGCTGCCGGTGGTAACCGAGGTTGTGGATACCGCAGACGTGGAAGAAGTAGCGTACTATGCCGATGTCTTACAGGTTGGAGCCCGCAACATGCACAATTACGCTTTGTTGAAAACTCTAGGAAGGATAAATAAGCCGGTCGTGCTCAAACGGGGGTTGTCGGCGACCATTGAAGAATGGCTCATGGCAGCAGAATACATTGTATCCGCCGGCAACGACCAGGTAATACTGTGCGAAAGAGGCATCAGGACTTATGAACCCTGGACCAGGAATACCCTGGATCTGTCGGCGGTTGCTCTACTCAAGACAGTTACTCATCTCCCTGTCATCGTGGATCCCAGCCATGCCACGGGTCGGGCAGACCTCGTAGGTCCCATGGCTAAGGCGGCTGTTGCCGCCGGGGCTGACGGCTTGATGGTGGAAGTTCACGTAGATCCGGCCCGAGCCTTGTCTGATGGGGAACAGTCCCTATCCCCGGACCAGTTCGCGCGTCTTATGGAGGATGTTGATATCCTGACTTCGATAAGGCAGAGGCGGGTGTCGTGAAGTGAAACCAATCTATGCTGTCTTGGGAACCAACGGCACGTACACAGTGGAGGCTGCCCGTTGTTACTGGGGAAATGATATCCGGTTGCTGGGGCTTAAGTCTATTCGGGAAGTATTTGAAATCGTTACCAGGGGTAGTGTTGCTGGCGGCATGGTACCGGCAGAGAATACCATTGCCGGGCAGGTCGCCGAGACTGCGGTTGGGCTCCGGGAGTATCCGGTCGCGGTGGCGGGCGAGATATGGATTCCTGTTCAACACTGTTTGCTGGCTTCTGAATCTCTCGAATTGTCAGATATCGAGTTGGTGGTTAGCCAAAGACAGGCTTTTTACCAATGCCGGCATTTTATTCAAAAGTACGTTCCCCAAGCCAGGCTGGTGGCTGTTTCCAACACGGAAAAGGCTGTGCAGCTGGCGAAAATGGCGGGACAGAAGGTTGCGGCCATAGGGTCGGCGATGGCGGCTGAGGCACACGGCATGAGGGTATTAGTCAGGGGCATCCAAGACATGGAGGACAACCGTACCCGTTTTATTCACATCACTGCGCGGCAGTCACACTGATGGGAGAGAATAATGAAACTACGAACAAGGTCGGCGGAGAGCCCTTACTATCTTCCGTACAATTGGGTAAAATCAGTACACAGCATGACGATTTAGGAACTGGAGGAACTGAGATATGAAGCTGCGGATGCAGACTGACCCGCCGACTATGGTGAACTGGCTTCACGATGTGGTGAGACTGTTCTATCGGGGGTGGAAAATAGAAACGGAAGGAACCGGCCAGCAAGAAGCATGGATAGAGGTTGTCCGTCGCCCGACCCTGGGTTCGATCGAAGTCGAGTTTGTGGTGGAGGATATAAATGGAATAACAAAAGAAACCGTGGTTTTTGAGATTAGCGGAGAGCCAGGGAGCAGGGAGTCAGAAGGCAACATTCGCCGTCAGATACGGTTGTTTCTTTACCGTTTGTTGTCACTGCATACAGGAAATGAAGGGAATCCATATGGAATCCTGACTGGAGTTCGTCCAACCAAGCTCGTTCATCGTTGGCTCGATGAAGGAATCGTGCTTGAAACCATAAAAGAACGATTGAAAAGCGACTATGGAATAAGACCGGACAAAGCCGACTTGTTAACGGAAATTGCGGCTCGAGAACGGCCATACCTCGAGGCGAAAGAGACAGCAGCCCGCTACTTCAGCCTATACATCGGTATCCCGTTCTGTCCGAGCCGGTGCCATTATTGTTCGTTTCTTGGGGCTGTTGTGACCGATTATTCGCGCCAGGTAGCTCCGTTCATGGAGGCCCTGGCACAAGAAATGGCGATTATTGGCGACTTGACCAAAAACCTAAACATTGAGGCCCAGTCGGTGTACGTGGGGGGTGGGACCCCTACAGTATTGACTTGTGGTGATTTGGAAAGATTGTTGGACTGGATAAACCAATATTTCGTCACAGCCATTACCCGTGAGATCACGGTAGAGGCCGGGCGTCCCGATACGCTTACCGCGGAAAAGTTGCGGTTATTACGGGAGGCGGGCGTGACTCGAATATCTATTAATCCTCAGACTATGAACGAGTCTACGCTCAGATGTATCGGCCGAGACCATTCCGTGCAAGAGGTATTGCAGGCTTTTGAATTGGCCAGGAAAGAGGGTCTTAGACAAGTAAATATGGATCTCATAGTTGGGCTGCCGGGGGAAGGCTTTAGGGAATACGCCAACACAGCGAGGGTAATTAGACAGTTGCGGCCGGAGAACATTACGGTCCATGTTCTGGCCGTTAAGCGGGGTTCAATCATGGCTGAAACCGCAGATACGCTGAATTTTCAAGGCAAGATGGAGCAGGTTGAGCGTGGAATCGACATGTTCCGCAGCTGCTTGGTGGAAGCGGGGTACGAACCTTACTACTTATACCGCCAGCGCTATATGGCTGCGGATATGGAGAACATTGGCTATTCATTGCCTGGCTGTTACTGTCTGTACAATATCCAAATGATAGAAGAAAGACAGACCGTGCTGGGGCTAGGGGCTGGAGCTGCCAGCAAATTCGTGGATTCGTGGGCCGGTTGGGCTTTGACTTCGTTATATAATCCTAAAAACCCCGTAAGCTATATGGAATCCCTGCCCCGTCTAATCCGCAGCAAAGTTGACAAGCTAGGGGGCTTGACCTAGAATAGGTTTTAGTATTTTTGGGGAATTTCCCCTTTGGCGGTGGCAGAGATGAGTATTAGCGGGCCGCGAGGCACTTTCGACATTTTGCCGGAGCAAGCCAAGAAATGGCAATGGTTGGAACATCTCATGCGCGACACGGCCGAGCTGTACGGATTCCAGGAAATCCGAACACCTATATTTGAACATACCGAACTTTTTTACCGGGGAGTCGGCGAAAGTACGGATATAGTTCAGAAGGAGATGTACACGTTCGCCGACAAGGCCGGACGGAGCCTGACTCTACGCCCGGAAGGCACTGCTCCCTGTGTTCGGTCGTTTGTTCAGCACAAGGTGTACAACCAGCCTCAGCCTACCAAATGGTACTATTTAGGGCCCATGTTCAGATACGACCGGCCTCAATCCGGTCGTTACAGGCAGTTTCATCAGTTCGGGGCCGAAGTCTTTGGAAGCAACAATCCTTCTCTTGATGCAGAGCTCGTGATAATGATGGTGGACATGGTCGTGAAGGCCGGGCTCATGGAATACGACTTGCACCTGAATTCGGTAGGCTGCGAGATGTGCCGGCCTTCGTACCGCCGGGCGTTACTCGTATACCTGAAACCGGTTAAAGAACGGTTGTGTACTGACTGCCGCAAGAGGCTGGACGTTAACCCCCTTAGGGTGCTGGACTGCAAGAACCAGAGCTGTCGGGAAGTGGTATCTGGAGCTCCAGGGATTAGCGATTACCTATGCGAGGATTGCCGCCAGCATCTGGAAGTCGTGACTCGGATTTTGAGCGAATCCGGGGTATCTTACACTTTTGATCAGCAACTGGTAAGGGGGCTTGATTATTACACCAACACGGCTTTCGAGTTGCTGGTTCCGGGGATAGGGGCTCAGAATGCGATCGGCGGCGGAGGCAGATACAACAGGCTGGTGAGTGAGGTAGGAGGGCCCGATATTCCGGGTATAGGCTTTGCCATCGGGTTGGAGAGGTTGCTTTTGGCCCTGGAGGAGGCCGGTGCGCTGCCCGTGTTTCCTCCAGATTTGGAGGTTTTCGTAGCTACAACCGGCGAAATATATGCCCATCTGGCAGACCGGGCCTTGAGGGAGATACGAGGGGCTGGATTCAGGGCCGACCGAGACTACCTGGGGCGAAGCCTAAAAGCGCAGATGAGGCAGGCGGATAGGCAGCAGGTTCAGGTCGTTGTACTCATCGGAGAAGACGAGGCCACCAGAGGAACGTATACCATCCGTTGTATGCGGACCAAGGAACAGTACGAGGTAGGGCAGACAGCCTTAATCAGTGAACTTACAAGAATACTTCGATAAGAGCAGGGAGGAAGCTTGAGGTGTTAAAAAGGACCCATAGCGCCAGGGAAATAGCACCGCTTCTGGTGGGGCAAAGGGTGATTTTGAACGGATGGGTCGATACGCGTCGGGACCACGGGGGACTGATTTTTGTGGATCTGCGGGATCGCTCAGGTATTGTGCAACTGGTTTTTAGTCCTGACGTTAACGAGGAAGCTTTTGTTTTGGCGGATCAGATGCGTTCCGAACACGTCATCGCCGCTGAGGGTGTTGTCAGGATGCGGCCTGAAGGAACGGAAAACCTTAACCTAGAAACTGGAATGGTAGAGGTCTATGTGGACAGAGCCGAGATATTGAACCGAGCCAAGACCCCGCCTTTCTACATTGAAGACGGTATCGACGTCGACGAGCTGCTGCGATTGAAGTACCGTTACTTAGACCTGCGCCGTCCCGAAATGAAGAATAACATGGTGTTCAGGCATCGAATGGTAAAGGCAATGCGAGACTTCCTCGATAAGAGAGGGTTTTTAGAGATTGAGACTCCGATTCTCACCAAGAGTACCCCTGAGGGAGCCAGGGATTACTTGGTGCCCAGCCGGGTTCATCCTGGAGAGTTTTTTGCCCTACCCCAATCGCCGCAATTATTTAAACAGATTTTGATGGTTGCCGGGATGGAGAAGTACTTTCAGGTAGCCAGGTGTTTCCGCGACGAAGACTTGCGGGCTGACCGGCAACCTGAGTTCACTCAGCTTGATATAGAGGCATCTTTCATCGATGAGGAAGATATTTTTGAATTGGTGGAATCAATGCTTTCCCAAGTTATTAGGGATGTGATGGGCAGATATATCGATTCCCCGTTTCCTCGTTTGACCTATCAAGAAGCCATGGCCAGATATGGATCCGACAAACCTGATCTTCGTTTTGGGCTGGAAATAACCGATGTCACCGATATTGTCCGGGGAACGGACTTCAAGGTCTTTGCCAGCGCTATTGAGGCAGGCGGAGTTGTTAGAGCCCTAAACGCCAAAACTTGCGGGAGTTTTTCCCGCAAAGATATCGACGATCTCACTGCACTTGCTCTCCGCTTGGGGGCCAAGGGGTTGGCCTGGATAAATGTTGCGGCAGACGGTCTTAAATCACCGATTGTAAAGTTTTTGGATGAACATGTGGTACAAGGGATAATGGCAGCTACGAAAGCGGAACCGGGTGATATCATATTCTTTGGAGCTGACCGGGAAGAAACCGTTTGCCGCGTATTGGGGAGTCTCCGCTTGGAGCTCGGAAAAAGACTGGGACTGGCCCGGGATGGAGATCTTCGATTCGTCTGGATAACTGATTTTCCGCTTCTTGAATGGGACGACGAAGAAAAACGGTACGTGGCCGTTCACCATCCTTTTACCGCTCCTCGGCTGGAGGATGTCCCTCTGTTGGATCAGGAGCCGCAGCGGGTTAGATCGCGCGCCTATGACCTGGTTCTCAACGGGACGGAAGTCGGTGGCGGCAGTATTCGTATCCACCAGAGGGATTTGCAGGAGAAGATGTTCAGGTTGCTGGGTATCAATGAGGCTGAAGCGAGACAGAAGTTCGGTTTCTTGTTGGAGGCCTTTGAATACGGGACTCCGCCCCACGGAGGGATTGCTTTCGGTGTGGACCGCTTGCTGATGCTGCTATGTGGGCGGGAAAGCATCCGCGATGTCATAGCGTTCCCCAAAACCCAGAGCGCTGTTTGCCCCATGACCGGAGCGCCTTCCGAAGTCTCAGAAAAGCAGCTGAAAGAACTGGGGATAAGGGTGAGGAGCAAACAAAAGCCAACGGAGTAAAAGCTTGACGCTGCCAGGTTTCTTGAAAAGCGGGAGCAGCTGTGCTATTATGTACATGAAAACAGGAGAGCGAAGCTGAAAAGGTTTCGGACCCTGCTGTGTTCGTGATAAACCGGTTAATTTTGGCCCAACACCAAAATATAGGGAGCCTGACTCTGGATGTGGCTTGCAGGCCCTCGATAGAGGGAAGCATAAAGCATACAGGAGGGCACCCACCTGCGAGGGAAGCAGGTTCAAAATAACCGGTTACACACGACTCGGTGGGGCTTTTTGTTTTGTTGAAGGAAGAGGAAAGGATTATGGAGGATAGTCTGAGTCGAACCAGAATGCTCGTGGGTGAAAGCGGGATAAGAAGGTTGGCAGAGGCGAGAGTAGCCGTATTTGGCCTCGGAGGAGTCGGCTCTTTTGCTGCTGAAGCCTTGGCGCGTTGCGGCATAGGCCGTATGACCCTGGTCGATAAGGATGTTGTGGAGCCATCAAACCTCAACCGGCAACTGGTTGCTTTGCATTCCACCATAGGCCGCCTGAAAGTAGAAGTGATGAGACAGCGCATTTCTGATTTAGACCCAAATATTAAGGTTGAGGTTCTCCCTATACGTTACAGTCGAGAGACCAGTGGGCTTTTGGACCTGAAGGAACAGGACTGGATAATTGATGCTATCGATTCAGTCGAGGACAAGATACTGTTGTTGAAAAATTGTTATGAAAGCCAAGTGAAGGTAATATCGTGCATGGGCACCGGCTGGCGTCTAAATCCCGCTCTTCTTAGGGTAGGTGATATTTCCGAAACCAGTTTGTGCCCGTTAGCAAAAAGAATCCGTAGGGGTTTGCGTACGCTTGGCATTGAATCTGGGATCAAAGTGGTTTACTCCTTAGAAAAACCGCAGGTGGGGGTTAAAGCTTCCCATCGAGTGGGCAGCATGATCCTGGTGCCGTCAGCAGCCGGCATACTGATGGCAGCGGAGGTAGTCAGAGATATTTTGCAAAATGAGGGTGAAATAGGTGCAGGTGACCTACAAAGTAGTAGGCGAGTTGAAGAAAGTGGTAGTTCCCAATAGCGGTAGCGTAAACCTATCCGTCGGGGCAACGGTTGCCGAACTTGTTGCCGTCCTCGGGTTGCCGGAAGAGTTAGCTCTGGTAGCTATAGTCGATGGTCGTAAGTACAAGAAATCTGATGTATTGGAAGACGGACAGGAAGTTGTCCTCGTGCTCCCTGCATTAGGTGGCTGAGAAGCAAACTCCAGGCCATTTTGTAGGGTGATGTTTAACTGTGAGGAGGGTTAGCCAATGTATTGGAATGAAGAAATGGAGTGCATGCCCCGCAATCAACTGGAAGAGCTGATGCTGAGGCGCCTTAAAGAGACTGTCTTCCGGGTCTATGCTTTTGTTCCTAGTTACCGCGAAAAAATGGATGCAGCCGGTATTAAGCCTTATGATATTCAAACCTTAGATGACCTGAAGCACCTTCCTTTTACTACTAAACAGGATTTACGTGACAATTATCCTTTTGGTCTGTTTGCGGTGCCGATGTCAGAGGTGGTTCGGATTCACTCTTCATCGGGTACGACGGGGAAACCGACAGTGGTAGGGTATACCCGCAAAGATCTCTATACCTGGTCAGAACTGATGGCTAGGGCTTTGACCTGCGCAGGGGCAACCCGTCATTCCATCATTCAAAACGCCTATGGTTATGGCCTTTTCACGGGGGGGCTAGGGGTTCATTACGGAGCAGAGTTAATAGGGGCTTCGGTCATACCCAGTTCAGGAGGTAATACTAAGCGGCAGATAATGTTGATGCAAGATTTTGGCACCACGGTCTTGACCTGTACGCCCTCCTATGCGCTCTACATGTACGAGGTCATGACGGAAATGGGGGTATCTCCCAAAGACCTCAAATTGAGGGCGGGTATCTTTGGAGCGGAGCCTTGGAGCGAAAACATGAGAAGTGAAATAGAGAATAAACTGGAGATAGACGCTTACGACATATACGGGCTTAGCGAAGTAATCGGTCCGGGTGTGGCTATGGAGTGTCGATACAAGAATGGATTGCATATCTTTGAGGATCATTTTATTCCGGAAATCATAGATCCTGTAACGGGGGAGGTCCTGCCTCCAGGTGAGGAAGGAGAGCTGGTCCTAACAACAATCACCAAAGAAGCCTTTCCCATCATCAGGTACCGGACAAGAGATCTGACCAGTCTAAATTACGAAGCATGCCCCTGCGGGCGCACCCACGTGAGGATGAAGAAAGTTTTAGGGCGCTCGGATGATATGATAATCGTTAGAGGGGTCAACGTTTTCCCCTCGATGGTGGAAAGCGTTCTTTTGACCATAGCTGGAGTCGAACCTCACTACCTGTTGGTGGTCGATCGGGTTGGAAACCTGGACGAATTAGAAGTGTGGGTAGAGGTTTCAGAGCACTTTTTCTCCGACCAGGTGAGGAAACTGGAGGAATTGGGCCGAACGATACAGAAAGAATTGGAGAATGCGTTAGGAATCCTGGTAAAAGTCCGCCTTGTAGAGCCGAAATCTCTGGAACGGTTCGAAGGCAAGGCCAAGCGAGTGCTTGATAGGCGGAGCTTGTAAAAAAGGAGGGTAAGGCATGGTTAAGCAGATTTCCGTTTTCCTGGAAAACAAGGCGGGGAGATTGGCAAGCGTGACCCGGGTATTAGGGGATGCAGGCATCAACATCCGAGCTCTGTCGATTGCCGACACCTCGGATTTCGGAGTATTGAGGCTCATCGTCAATGACCCGGAAAAGGCATACCAAATACTTAGGGACGCGGGATTCACGGTTAGCCAAACCGATGTTGTGGCTGTAAGCGTTCCTGACAGACCGGGGGGATTGGCTGAGATACTTCAGGTGATGGCCGAAGCCGAGATCAACATAGAATACTTGTATGCCTTTATCGGTACTGCAGGCCAAAATGCTTTGGTCATATTCAAGGTTGAAGACGTTGAAAGAACGATAACGTTTTTCAAAGAAAAAGGCATTTCTTTCTTAGAAGCGGCGCAGGTCTATTCTCTCTAGAGGATTGTTTTCGGGATAACAGAAAGAAAGAGGGGGATTGGTTTGGCTGGTTGCAGTTGAGATCCGCCAGTTGGAAGAAATCAAGGTGGCCAGTATAAGGCGGGAAATGTCAATTCACGAGCTCCCAGAGGTTATCAACCGACTGGCTGCTTTTACTGCGGAGAAAGGGATAACTGCTGGGCCCCCCATGGCTATCTACTACGACAAAGAGTTCGATCCGGAAAAGGCAGACATCGAAGTCTGCCTGCCTGTGTCAGCTCCTTTTCCCAATGAGGGAGACGTCCGCTCCCGCATATTGCCGGCAGGCAAGTATCTGGTCACGACCCACGAAGGGGGCTACGATAACATTAGGGTGAGTTACGAAAGGCTTTTACGCTATGCGCAGGAGGAAGGGTATCGGATTATAGGTCCTCCGCGGGAAGTGTATATCGTCCGTCCGGGGCAGAAAGCAGTTCCTTCATCCTGGAAAACAGAGATATATTTTCCCGTTTTAGGCTGAGCGAGGAGGTATGAAGCAGCTAAAAACAGATTAATACGTATTAACAAAAGATAACAAA